>JBQGDU010000106.1:0-3151 GCA_052039245.1 Aeromicrobium sp.
CTACGACCGCGAGAAGCTGCAGGAGCGCCTCGCCAAGCTGGCCGGCGGCGTCGCCGTCATCAAGGTCGGCGCGGCCACCGAGGTCGAGCTCAAGGAGCGCAAGCACCGCATCGAGGACGCCGTGCGCAACGCCAAGGCGGCTGTCGAGGAGGGCATCGTCGCCGGTGGCGGCGTGGCGCTCGTCCAGGCGACCGCTGCCGCGTTCGAGAAGCTGCAGCTCGAGGGTGACGAGGCCACCGGTGCCGCCATCGTGCGCTCCGCCGCCTCGGATCCGCTGAAGCAGATCGCCGTCAACGCCGGCCTCGAGGGCGGCGTCGTCGCGGAGAAGGTCGCCGGTCTCGAGCCGGGCCACGGCCTCAACGCGGCCACGGGCGAGTACGTCGACCTCATCTCCGAGGGCGTCCTCGATCCCGCCAAGGTGACGCGTTCGGCACTGCAGATCGCAGCGTCCATGGCGGCCCTGTTCCTCACCACCGAGGCCGTCGTGGACGACAAGCCGGAGCCGGTCGCTGCCGGCGGCGGCGCGCCGGACATGGGCGACATGGGCGGCATGGGCTTCTGAGGATCGCCCCCACCCCCTGACGAGGGCCCCGACCGGTTCGCCGGTCGGGGCCCTCGCACGTCCGCAGCGCCAGATCTGTCGGTGGTCCGTGGCACGGTGGCGGCGTGGCTCGTGTCCCGGTCCCCGACCTCTGGCTCGCGCACGTCCGTGACGTGATGACGTCGCTCCCCGAGGTGCGTGAGGAGCGGGCCTGGACGGGGATGCGCTGGACCGTGCGGGGTGCCAACGTGGCGCACCTGTTCGGGGGTGAGGACGGGCTGGTGCGGATCACCTTCCGCACCGAGATGTCCGAGGTGCCGGTCTTCGAGCACGGAGGACCGGACTGGTTCCGCGTGGGTGGCTCCGGGAACGTCGTCGGTGTCGTGCTCGCGGAGCGGACCGACGTCGGGGAGCTCGCCGAGCTGCTCACCGACTCGTGGGTGGTGCAGGCGCCGCGTGAGCTGGTCCGGACCTGGTGCGTCGACGACTGAGACGTTCGTCTCCACTGCGGGGCCGACGCTCTCACATCGTGAGACGCCACCGTTCCCGTGCCGGCGAGTTCCTACCGTCGTCGGACGCACTCGCGGTGCGCCACCTCTGTGCCGCGGCGTGCTCCCGTCTGAAACCCCCGCGCCGGCCACCGCCGGAGAACCAGGACCACCATGTCTGAGAACACCCCCACCATCGAGGCTCCCAAGAGCCGCGGACCGCTCATCGGCGGCATCGTCCTGATCGTCGTGGCCGCCGTCGCCGTGGCTGCCTTCTTCCTGCTGCGCGGCGGTGACGACACGGACAGCGGCGAGAAGGTCCGGCTCGGCGTCGTCGGGGCCAGCGACCCCTACTGGGAGACGTTCACCGAGGCTGCCGCCGAGGAGGGCATCGACCTGGAGGTCGTCGACTTCCAGGACTACACCCAGCCGAACCCCGCCCTCGCCGCCGGCGAGCTGGACCTCAACCAGTTCCAGCACAACGCCTACCTCGCGGACTACAACACCGCCGAGGACCAGGACCTCACGCCGATCGGCGCCACCGCCACGTACCCGCTCGGGTTGTACTCCACGCAGTACGACGCGGTCGAGGACATCCCCGACGGCGCCACCGTCGCCGTGCCGGACGACACCACCAACCAGGCGCGCGGACTGCTCGTGCTGCAGGAGGCCGGCCTGATCGAGCTGGCCGACGGCGGCACGATCTTCTCCGACCTGCAGGACGTCGAGGACTCCTCGAAGGTCGAGGTCACGTCGCTGGCCGCCGACACCACCGTCACGAGCCTGGAGGACGTCGCCGCGGCCATCGTCAACAACGACTTCGTCGAGAAGGCAGGCCTGAGCTTCGACGACGCGCTGGCCACCGACGACGCCGAGTCGCCGGAGTCCCTGCCGTACGTCAACGTCTTCGTCGCCCGCGCCGAGGACGCGGACAACCCGACCTACGCCAAGCTCGTGGAGATCTTCCAGGACACCCAGTCCGTCACCGACGGGCTGCAGGAGGTCTCCGGTGGCACCGCGGTGCTGCTGAAGACGCCGGTCGAGGAGCTGCAGTCCAACCTCGCCGACGTCGAGGAGCTCACCCGGGAGAACCGCGGCTGACTCGACCGAGCGAGCGGGCACGGCCCGGCGGTGCGAGGATCACCGCCGGGCCACCCGCGTGAGGAGAACACATGGCGATCATCGAGATCTCCGGCGTCACCAAGACCTACCCGGCGCGCAAGGGCGGCAGCTCCGTCACGGCCGTCGACGACGTCTCCCTCTCCGTGGAGGCGGGGGAGATCGTCGGTGTCGTCGGCTACTCCGGTGCCGGCAAGTCCACCCTGGTGCGGCTGGTCAACGCCCTGGAGCCGGCCACCTCCGGCAGCATCGTCGTGGACGGCACCGAGATCACCGGCCTGGGGGAGCGTGGTCTGCAGAAGGTGCGCCTGGGCATCGGGATGATCTTCCAGCAGTTCAACCTCTTCCACTCGCGCACCGTCTACGGCAACGTCGCGTTCCCGCTCAAGGTGGCGGGCCTGTCACGAGCTGAGCAGCACGAGCGCATCGTCGAGCTCCTGACGTTCGTCGGGCTCGCTGACAAGGCGCACGCCTGGCCCGAGCAGCTCTCCGGTGGGCAGAAGCAGCGCGTCGGCATCGCGCGGGCGCTCGCCACCAACCCGGCGATCCTCCTGGCCGACGAGGCCACGAGCGCCCTCGATCCCGAGACGACGGTCGAGGTGCTCAACCTGCTCCGGCGGGTCAACGCGGAGCTCGGCATCACGATCATCGTCATCACGCACGAGATGGAGGTGGTCAAGAGCATCGCCGACCGCGTCGTGGTGATGGAGGACGGTCGCATCGTGGAGTCCGGGGCCGCGTTCGACGTGTTCGCCCGCCCGCAGCATCCTGCGACGCAGCGGTTCGTCTCCACTCTCGTGGACGGCGTCCCCGACGAGCGTGCCGTGGAGCACCTGCGGACCCGCCATCCCGGACGGCTCCTCACGCTGTCCTTCCGCGACGAAGGGGAGAGCCAGTCGGCGGTCTTCGCCGAGCTCGTCTCGCGCGGAGTGGAGTTCGAGCTCGTCTACGGAGGCATCGAGGACGTCCAGGGTCGGGCCTTCGGCCACCTCACCGTGGAGCT
>JBQGDU010000107.1:0-1590 GCA_052039245.1 Aeromicrobium sp.
ACTGCAGTGCGAGTCCTGCCAATAGGGGGGGTGACGCGCTCTCGCGACGGTCGCACGAGGCTCGGTCCGCGCCCGTGCGACCTACTCGATCACCGAGGGCTGGCCGATACTCGATGGTCGAGTAGCGGTGACCGCGAGGAACGAGCCTCGTGCGACCGTATCGAGATCGCGTCACCCCACCTATTGGCAGGACTCGCACTGCAGTCGCTCCATCGGGTCGATGGGGCAGGCCTGTCCGTCGACATAGTCGACGTCCTCGGCGACCACCTCCAGCTCCGTCGCGCCTTCGGCGGGCTGCGGGACCTCGGCGACCTCCACGGCCTGCTCCGCCGGCGGCGCCTCCGTGGCCGTGGCAGCGCCGAAGCCTCTGGCGGCACCGAAGCCCTGACCGGACGGCGCGGACGACGTCTCGACGGGTGCCGGCTCGGCAGGAGCGGGAGCAGCGGACGTGGTGGCGGTGGGTGCGGAGCCGGTGGGTACAGGGGCGGTGGGTGCCGCAGCCGACGGTGCCGATGACGGGGCCGCCGCACCGAAGCCGCGCTTGGCCGCTCCACCGGCCGCACCGAAGCCGCGGCCCGTGCCGGCGTCGGCCGAGCCACCCGAACGCACCTCGGCCTTGTTGACCTTGACGGTGGACTGCTCGGCGGTGTGCCGCGGCATCATGTGCAGGTAGTACGTCGTCTTGACGCCCATCTTCCAGGCGGCCGAGTAGAGGTCGACCATCTCGCCGATGTCGCGGCTCTGCAGGTAGATGTTGCGGCTGATCGCCTGGTCGATCCACTTCTGGGCCCGGGCCGCCACCTTGAGGAAGGCGTAGGGGCTGAGCTGGAAGCTCGTCTTGTAGATCTCGACGAGGTCGGCCGGGACGCCCTCGACCTTGGACAGGTCGCCCTGGTGACGCAGCAGGTCCTCGCGGACCTGCTCCCACAGACCGAGCGCCCGCAGGTCCTCCACGAGGTTGCGGTTGACCTCCAGGAACTTGCCGGCGCTCGTGGCGCGGCTGAAGATCTGGCTGAACTGCGGGTCCAGGCCGGGGGTGGTGCCGGCGACGAGACCGATCGACGCGGTGGGCGCGATGGCCATGAGCGTGGAGTTGCGGATGCCGCCCGCCACCTTCTCGCGCAGCGTGTCCCAGTCCATCCGCGACTGGCGGGAGACGTCGACGGCCTGCTTGCGGTCGGCCTCGAGCAGGTCGAGGGAGTCCAGCGGCACCATTCCCTGGCTCCAGCGGGAGCCGGCGAAGTTCTCATACGCGCCCCGCTCACGGGCGAGGTCGGCGGAGGCGTCGATGGCGTGCCAGGAGACGAACTCCATGATCTCGTCCATCAGGTCGTAGGAGCGCTCGCTCTCGTAGGACCAGCCGAACTTCTCGACGACGTCGGTGAAGCCCATGACGCCGAGACCGAGGGCCCGGTTCTCCTCGTTGGAGCGCTCGGACTCCGGCACCGAGCTGATCGTGATGTCGATGAGGTTGTCGAGCTGACGCACGGCGAGCCGCGTGGACTCCGCGAGTCGCTCCCAGTCCACCGTCGCGTCCGCGCGGCGTCCGGTGACGTGCCGCGAGAGGTTGATCGAGGCCAGGTTGCAGAC
>JBQGDU010000108.1:0-3714 GCA_052039245.1 Aeromicrobium sp.
CCCCCGGAGCGCGTCGGCGGATAGGGTGGGGAGAGCTCCACTCCGCGAACGACAGAAGGACACGCTCATGCCCACGGGCAAGGTCAAGTGGTACGACGCCGACAAGGGATTCGGCTTCCTCACCTCCGACGAGGGAGGCGATGTCCACGTGCGCTCCGACGCCCTGCCCGAGGGGGTCGAGACGCTCAAGTCGGGCACACGGGTCGAGTTCGGCATCGCCCAGGGTCGGCGCGGTGACCAGGCGCTCCAGGTCCGTGTCCTCGAACGCGCGCCGTCAGGCCGGACGGCCGCGCCCGTCAAGCGCAAGCAGCCCGAGGAGATGGTGACGATCGTCGAGGACCTCATCCGAGTCCTCGACGGTCTGGGGGAGGGCTACCGGCACGGTCGCCACCCCGACCGCAAGACGGCGCGTCCCGTCGCGCAGCTGCTGCGTGGCCTGGCGACCGAGCTCGACGCCTGACGCCGGACTCCTCGACCCGGCGCGGACGCGAACCTCGGGAATGCCCGACGGCACACGGTAGTTGAACCTTTCACCATCTGGTTCGACGAGCGGATCCCCATGACGACGTACGCACTGTCCGACCTCGAGGCGCGCCTCGTCCCGAGCGAGCGCATGCCGGTGCTGTTCGTGGGGCACGGCACCCCGATGCACGCCATCAGTGACAACCACTTCACCCGGACGTGGGTGGCCGAGGGGGAGCGGCTGCCCGAGCCCCAGGCGATCGTGGTCATCAGCGCCCACTGGCAGACCCCGGGCTCGACGCGCATCACCGACGCCCCGCGCAATCGTGTCATCCACGACTTCTGGGGCTTCCCCGACGAGCTGTTCGCCGTCGACTACCCCACCGAGGGCGACCCTCGCGTCGCCGGACTGCTGAGCCGTCGGCTGGCCGCCTACGAGGCGGCGCTGGACGACCAGTGGGGGCTCGACCACGGCACGTGGAGCGTCCTGCGCTTCCTGGAGCCCGCCCCGACCGTCCCGGTGCTGCAGATCAGCCTCGACCTCACGGCCTCGCTGCCGCAGCAGTTCGAGATGTTCTCCCGGCTCCGCGACCTGCGCCGACGCGGTGTGCTCTTCATCGGCAGCGGCAACATCGTGCATGCCCTCGGTCGGGTGAAGTGGGACGGGGGCGAGGCCTGGGACTGGGCGCGGCAGTTCGACGCCGACACCGCCGATGCCCTGAGACAGCGCCGCACCGAGGCGCTGCTGGACCCGTTCGGCACGTGGGCCGAGGCCCGTCTCGCCGTGCCGACCGACGACCACTACCGGCCGATGGTGGCGGCCCTCAGCCTGCTCGAGGACGATGAGGACATCCGTTTCTTCAACGAGTCCATCGACCTCGGGGCCATCGGGATGCGCAGCTTCGTCTCTGCGTGAACCTTGGCGATCCCGCCAGGAGCGAGGTCACCTGACGGCCGGGACGCGGACACCGTCCTGGCGGCGTCATCGTCGGTCGCCGCACCATCCCCCACTCGCTGCGTTCGAGGGAGATACTCCCACCGGTGCGCCTCCCTCCACCCCAAGCACGTCCCCACCTCGCTGCGCTCGCGGGAGGTGCCACACACACGGCGCGTAGCGGTGGGGGATCGACGGGCGCCGCTGCTGGCCGGATCTCTCAGGACGGTCGAGTGAGGTAGGCGTCGCGGACGACGTAGGCCAACCAGGCGACGAGCAGGACGGCCACGCCGATCATCGAGACGGTGACGTCGGCGTCGACGATGAACAGTCCGATGCCGACCAGCCCTCCGATGACCCAGGACAGCTGCAGGAGCGTCTCGGAGCGGGCGAACATGCTCGTGCGGACCTCTTCGCGGACGTCGCGCTGGATGAGGGCGTCGAGGCTCAGCTTGCCGAGTGACTGGCAGAGGCCGACGGTCAGTCCCAGGAGTGCTGCGACCGGCCACACGAAGAACAGCGCGGCGAGCGCCAGCGTCGCGACGTCGAGGATGAGCACGGCCAGCACGACCCGGTGCGGACTGCGGGACTTGGTGAGGTTGCCGATCACGACCCCGAGGGTGTTGCCGGCTCCCGCGGCTCCGATGACGAGGGCCATCAGCACCGTGGCGTTCCCGGACCAGCCGAGGGAGTCGGGCGGTTCGCGCAGCGTGAACGCCATGAAGATCGTCAGGAACCCCGTGATGAGGCGCAGACCCGCGTTGCTCCGCAGCGCGTCGACGACGTGCCGGGTGATCGAGATGCCCTTGGTGCGGCCCCGGAGCTCGTCGAGGTCGACCTGCTCCTCGCCCTCGCTGGAGTCCACGCGCGCCGGCAGCAGGATCGCCAGGACGGTGCCGACCACGAACAGCAGGAAGGCGTACCGCAACGACCACGAGGCGCCGATGGTGGCGGCGCCGACGGCGACGGGAGCTGAGATCGCGGCCGCTGCGGTGCCCGTCAGGGAGATGCGCGAGTTGGCCTTCACGAGGGTGAACTCCTCGGGAAGGAGTCGTGGCACGGTGGCTGCGCGGGTGACGCCGTACGCCTTGGAGGCCACGAGGCAGCCCAGGGCAGCCAGGTAGAACGCGGGGGACTCGTCCACCACGGCGCCCGCGAGGACCCAGCAGCAGAACGCGCGGATGGCGAGCGTGCTGCCGATCGCCCAGCGGCGCCCACGTCGGAACCGATCGAGGAAGGGGCCGATGAGGGGAGCGACGACGGCGAACGGCAGCATCGTCAGGACCAGGAACAGGGCCACCTGACCGGCGGCCTGCTCCGTGGGGTTGCTGAAGAAGAGCGTGCCCGCGAGGGAGACGGCGATGGCCGCGTCGCCCGCGGTGTTGAAGGCGTGCAGCTCCAGCAGTCGAGAGAGTCCACTCTCCCCGGCGCCGCCGGAGTGGGTGAAGCGCCGCGCCCCCGAGATGGCGCCCGTCCCTCCCCGGGCGACCAGTCGCCCGGTGCCGACGGAGGCCCGCCGGGCCGCTGCCGCCGACCGTGACCAGCGCGAGCGCGGCGGTGTCGGTGCGGCGCCCGCCCCAGAATCGTGGGGGTGGTCACCGTCGCGGGGTGGTCCGGTCCCGTGCGAGCGACCGGAGTCGTCGCGCAGGCGCTCCCAGCCGTCCGCCCCGGGGCCGGGGTCGTGATCGGGCATGCTCCCATCCTGCCCCACCCCCGACCGGGTGGGTGCGCGCGACATGGGCGAGAATCGAGTCATGACCACCGATGCCGTACTCGCCGAGGCCGTCGACGTCGCTCGCGCGGCGCTCGCCGACGTCGCCGACGCCGGCGCCGTGGGTGAGCACCTGCGCGTCGTCGACGACGGCGAGCGCCTCGTCACCCATCTCTTCGACTGCGACCAGCCGGGCTACCGCGGCTGGACGTGGGCCGTCAGCGCCTCCCGCGCTCCGGACACGGATCAGGTCACCGTCAACGACGTCGTGCTGCTCCCCGGCGACGAGGCGATCGTGGCACCGGCCTGGACGCCGTACCGCGAGCGCATCCAGCCCGGGGACCTCGGTCCCGGCGACGTCCTGCCGCCCGACGAGGACGACGTCCGACTGGTGCCGGGATGGTCGGCAGGGGATCATGTCGACACCGTCGACCGACACTTCGCCCGCGAGGTCGGGATCGGCCGTGAGTGGGTGCTCTCGCTCGAGGGTCGCGATCTCGCCGCGCAGCGCTGGCACGACGGCGACCAGGGTCCGGACGTCCCACTCGCCAAGCAGGCGCCCGGACGGTGCCACTCCTGCGGCTTCCTCGTGAGCCTCGCCGGCCCG
>JBQGDU010000109.1:0-5372 GCA_052039245.1 Aeromicrobium sp.
GTTGCGCGAGCTGTCGGACACGGCCAACCGCGTCGAGGGACGCGTCACCATTCCCGAGGGTGCCCGGGTGCGGCAGATCCCCGACCTCGTCGCGAAGGGCTCGGAGATCCCGGCCGACGACGTCGAGGCCGAGCTGGACGAACCCGGTGAGCTGGGTCTCCCCGAGGAGGCCCGGGGCAACCCGGAGGGTTATCTCTTCCCGGCGACGTACACGGTGCAGCCCGGTGCCTCGGCCCGGGAGCTGTTGCAGCAGATGGTGGCCCGGACGCTGGAGGTCGAGGAGAAGCTCCAGATCGACGCCCGCTCACGCGAGCTGGGCTACGACAAGGAGGAGATCCTCACCATCGCGAGCATCCTGGAGTACGAGGTCTCCACGGATGACTTCCCACGGGCCGCACGGGTCATCTACAACCGTCTCGAGGACGGCGAGGCGCTGCGGATGGACTCCACGGTGCACTACATCAGCCAACGCGAGGGCGACGTCTTCACCACCGAGGAGGAGCGCGCGAGCGACTCCCCGTACAACACGTACCGCTTCCCCGGACTCCCGCCGGGCCCCATCGGGTCGCCCGGCGAAGCCGCGATCGAGGCCGCACTCAACCCCGAGGACGGCGACTGGTTGTACTTCGTCGCCGACCCCGAGACGGGTGAGACGACCTTCACCGAGACCTACGCCCAGCACCAGGCCGCCTGTCAGGAGGCCGGGTTCTCGTGCTGACCGGCCGGCGCTGCGGCGTCGTCGGCCACCCTGTGGCGCACTCGCTCTCACCGGCGATGCACCGGGGGGCGTACGACGCGCTCGGCCTCGACTGGGAGTACGACGCTGCCGACGTCGCTCCGGGTGGTCTCGCTGGACACGTGAGCGGGCTCGACGCCCGATGGCGCGGTCTCTCGGTGACGGCGCCGCACAAGCGCGACGCGCTCGCCCTCGCCGACGAGTGCGACGACGTCGCACGACGGGTCGGCGGGGCCAACACCCTCCTGCTGGACGATGCGGTGCGTGCGGTCAACACCGACGTCCCCGGGACGGTGGCCGCTCTGCGGGAGCGGGGGGTCGAAGCTCCGGAGCGGGTCCGGATCGTCGGGGGTGGCGCCACGGCAGCCTCGGTGGCGGCGGCTGTCGCCTCGATGGGAGCCGCACGACTCGAGCTCGTCGCGAGGGAACCGGCCCGGGCCGAACAGGCGCGCGCCGTGGCCGTCGACCACGGCCTCCACGTCGACGTGCTCCCGTTGGGAGGGGCCGACGGCCCCCTGGACGTCGTCGACCTCCTGGTCTCGACCGTGCCGACGGCAGCCGTCGCGCGGCACGCCGAACGACTCGTCGCCACGGCAGGTGCGGTCTTCGACGTCGTCTACGACCCGTGGCCCACGCCGCTCTCGACAGCCGCCGAGACCGTGGGGACCCCGGTGGTCACGGGCCTGGACCTCCTGGCACATCAAGCAGTGCTGCAGGTGCGTCTCATGACCGGCGGCGACGTACCGGCCGACCTGCTGCGGACGACCGCCCTGGCCACCCTCGTCTCCCGCTGACCGCCGCGGCCCGACCGCCCGGGACGGTGGACGGTCGCACCGCTCCCGGTCGGTGATCCACTAGCGTGACGCCCGTGGACACCGCCCCCGTCGTCGCCGTCGTCGCCGTCGTGGTCACGGCGGTGCTGGGGGCCGCGGGTGTGCGGATGGTTCGCCGGCTGCCGGAGCCGGTCCCGCACCCGGACGAGCCGGCGAGCGAGAAGATCCCGTACGCGCAGCTGGGCTCGTCGCCCAGGACGGAGCTCGTGCTCGCGGTGCTCGCCGCCGGACTGGCCGGCCTGGCGGTCACGGCCGTCCCGACGGAGCTACTGCCGATCTGGGTCGTCGTGTGCGGTGTGGGGGCCTGGCTCGCCTGGGTGGACTGGCGGACCCAGCTCCTGCCCTTCCTGCTCACCGCTCCTCTGCACGTCACCGTCCTGGCGCTGCTGGTGCTGACCGCCGCGGTGACGGGGCACTGGGACCTGTTGTGGCGCGGAGTGGTGGCCAACATCGTCGTGTTCGCGATCTTCTGGCTCATCTGGTTCATCGGCGCGCGGGTCGGCAGCACCTTCGGCTACGGGGACGTGCGCCTCTCGGGGGTCCTGGCCCTCGCACTCGGACCGCTCGGCGTGCAGGCCACGCTGTACGGGCTGTACGCGGGCTTCCTGCTCGGTGCGATCGGCGGCATCGTGCTGTCCCGGCTCGGTGTGGTGGACCGCAGAGGATTCGCGTTCGGCCCCTACATGGTGGTCGGCGCGGCCGTGGGACTCGCTCTCAGTCCGTTGGTCTGAGCACACCGTGTGTCGGCGCCGTCTTATCGTCGGACCGGCGGCACCGCGGGTCCACCGGTGATGGGACAATCTGCCCATGCTCCGATGGCTGACGGCCGGCGAATCGCACGGCCCCGCTCTCGCCGCGACCCTCGAGGGACTCCCGGCAGGCGTGCACGTGACCAGCGACGACATCCGTGGCGCCCTCGCGCGTCGCCGGCTCGGCTACGGCCGGGGGGCACGGATGAGCTTCGAGGCGGACGAGCTGGAGATCATCGGCGGCATCCGGCACGGCGTCACGATGGGCAGTCCGGTGGCGCTGCGCATCGGCAACAGCGAGTGGCCCAAGTGGGAGCAGGTCATGGCGCCCGATCCCGTGGACCCCGAGCAGCTCGCCGGTCTGAAGCGTGGCGCGCCGCTGACCCGTCCGCGCCCCGGCCACGCGGATCTCGCCGGGATGCAGAAGTACGGCTTCGACGAGGCGCGTCCGGTCCTCGAGCGCGCGAGTGCGCGGGAGACCGCGGCTCGGGTGGCGCTCGGTGAGGTCGCCGCCCGCTTCCTGGACGACGCCGTGGGCGCCCGCATCGTCTCCCACGTCGTCGAGCTCGGCACCGTCAAGGCGCCGGCCGGCGTCGTCCCCAGCCGTGAGGACCTGGATCGGCTCGACGCCGACCCCGTCCGCTGCGCCGACCCGGCCACCAGCGAGGCGATGGTCGCGGAGATCGACGCCGCCCACAAGGACGGCGACACCCTCGGTGGTGTCGTCGAGGTGGTCGTCGACGGGCTCCCGCCCGGGCTCGGCTCCTACACGCACTGGGACCGTCGACTGGACTCCCGGCTCGCCGCCGCCCTCATGGGCATCCAGGCGATCAAGGGGGTCGAGCTGGGCGACGGGTTCGAGCTGGCCCGCACCCGGGGCTCTGCGGCCCACGACGAGATCGTGCTCGACGACGCGCCCGCCACGGACGAGGCATTGCACGTGCGCCGCGTCTCGGGTCGTTCCGGGGGCACGGAGGGCGGCATGAGCACCGGTGAGGTGCTGCGCGTTCGCGCCGCGATGAAGCCGATCGCCACCGTCCCGAGGGCTCTGCGCACCGTCGACGTCGCCACGGGGGAGGCCACCAAGGCCCATCACCAGCGCTCCGACGTGTGCGCGGTCCCCGCGGCCGGCATCGTCGCCGAGGCGATGGTGGCGCTCGTGCTGGCCGAGGCGGTCACGGAGAAGTTCGGGGGTGACTCGGTGGAGGAGATCCGTCGGAACCTCGCCGGGTACGTCGAGAGCCTGAGGTACCGGTGAGCCCGGTCGTCGTCCTCATCGGGGCACCGGGGGCGGGCAAGACCACGGTTGCCGAGGAGCTCGGGCGCCGGGCCGGCTGGCCGGTGCGCGACACCGACGCCGACGTCGAGCGGCGCGTCGGGTGCAGCGTGCAGGACCTCTTCGTGTCCGAGGGCGAGGCGCGGTTCAGGGAGCTCGAGGCCGAGGCGGTCAGCGTCGCGCTCGGCGAGCACGACGGCGTGCTCGCGCTCGGTGGCGGTGCCGTCACGACGCCGTCCATTCGTGAGGCACTGCGCGGGCACCACGTCGTCTTCCTCGACGTCGGTCTGACCGAAGCGGCCTCCCGGGTCGGGCTCGGCACGAGCCGTCCGCTCCTGCTGGGCAACGTCCGCGCCACCCTGAAGGCCCTCCTCGACGAGCGGCGCCCACTGTACGAGCAGGTCAGCATGCACACGGTCCGCACCGACGGGCTGAGTCCCGCCGAGGTGGCGGACGCCGTCGTGGCCTCGCTCCCGGAGGGCGCAGCATGAGCACGAGGATCCGGGTCTCGGCCGCCACGCCGTACGACGTCGTGGTGGGTCAGGGCACCACCTCGGAGCTGTCCCACCTGCTCGGCGACGACGTGCGCCGGGTGGCGGTCGTGCATCCTGCGGCCCTCGGCCAGCGGGCACGCGACCTGCGCTCGATGCTCGGCCGTGACCAGCTCGACGTGCACCTCCTCGAGGTGCCGGACGGCGAGGACGCCAAGGCGGCCGACGTCCTGCAGTTCTGCTGGCGCGTCCTGGGCGACGCCGGCTTCACCCGGTCCGACGTCGTCGTCGGTCTCGGCGGAGGAGCCACGACCGACCTCGCCGGGTTCGTCGCCGCCACGTGGCTGCGCGGCGTCCGGTTCGTCAACCTGCCCACCACGGTGCTCGGGATGGTCGATGCCGCGGTGGGCGGCAAGACCGGCATCAACACGGCGGCGGGCAAGAATCTCGTCGGCGCGTTCCACGAGCCGGTCGGCGTGCTGTGCGACCTCGACGTCCTCTCGACGCTGTCCGGCCCGGAGCTGCGCAGCGGGCTCGCGGAGGTCGTCAAGTGCGGCTTCATCGCCGACCCCACGATCCTCGACCTCATCGAGCACGCCGGCGCCGCCACCGTCCTCGACCCCACGTCGCCCATCCTCGCCGAGCTCGTCGCCAAGGGCATCGAGGTCAAGGCGCGGACAGTGGCCGCCGACCTGCACGAGACGACCGGCCTGGACCACGCATCGGGCGGCTCCGACGACTCGATCGGCCGGGAGGCGCTCAACTACGGACACACCCTCGCTCACGCGATCGAGCGCGAGGAGCACTTCGGGATCCGACACGGCGAGGCCGTGAGCATCGGCATGGTCTTCGTGGCCGAGCTCGCCCGCCGGCACGACCGCATCGACGACGACCTGCTCTCGCGGCATCGAGAGGTGCTCTCCTCGCTCTCGCTTCCGACGACGTGGGCGGGAGCCTTCACACCGCTGCTGGAGGCCATGCGCCTGGACAAGAAGACGCGTGGGGACCAGCTCCGGTTCGTCGTGCTCGACGACCTCGCCCGGCCGGGCATCCTGGCCGGCCCCGACGAGCAGGTGCTGCGCGAGTCGTTCACCGCCCTGGCCGGCGGGGGTGCCGGGCCCTGGTCGGCAGATGCGCACGGCGGAGGCTCGCGCCGATGACGACGCCATCGGCCGGGCACCTCGCAGCGCGCCGTGAGCGCGTGGGGGAGACGCTGCGGGAGAAGGGCCTGGACGGTCTCGTGGTCAGCACCCTCGTCAACGTGCGCTACCTGACCGGGTTCACCGG
>JBQGDU010000110.1:0-2085 GCA_052039245.1 Aeromicrobium sp.
CTGACTCGTCGATGTGGACCAAGACTCGATGGACGGGATCGCATCCGCCGCATGCATCGAGGGACACAGCGCCGTCGATCGGCAGATTCACCTGGGCGATCTGGCCGTGGATGAACTGGCTCGTGCCCGCGTTCGTCTGCCTTCACGGGCTGTTCGGCAATGGCGGATGGGAGAGTCTGTTCCTCATCTACGGCGCCGTGGTGATCATCCCCGTCTTCGCGTTGCTCGCTGCCCTCCCCCGTTTCGTGCTCCGCAAGCGCGGCTACCAGAGCACGCCGCTGTCGATCGTCCCGCTCCTCTTCGTCATCTGGTGGGGGTGGGTGTGCGTGGGGGCCGGGATGCCCGGTGTGACGGACAGCGCGCCCCTTCCGTCGATCCTGAACTCGCTGACCGGTGAGAGACTTCCGTCCGCCATCGACGCGGTGTTCGTGGCGGGCGGGGCGCTGGCGGGAACGCTTGCCTGGGCTGCCGTGCTCACGATCGCGCTCGTGCTCTCCAACCGCGCCCGGGCGGGGATGCCGACCAGCAAACCGACCCGAGCGGGCGTGATCGTGGCATGGGCCGTGGCGTGCGCGATGCCTGCTCTCGTGATCGCGATCTGTGTGACCGGCGTTCAGCTGGGTGCTTCGGCGCTGGACGCGAGCGGGGACACCCACGCCGTGGCCGAGAGCAGAGACCGCGACGCCCGCCACGAGCTCGACCGGGAGCGATACACGACCCTGCAACAAGACCTCGCCGACGTGCGGGCCCTCATCTCGCCGACCGATTGGAGAGGCGCAGAGGCACGCGCCAAAGGAGGACACTGCGCGTGGGAAACGCAAACGACCGACTGCTATTTGCTCGACGCGAGGTTCGTGTACGAATCCGCGGGTGAGCCGGACTTCGCCGGCATCGCCGACGCGCTGCGGGACTCGGGCTGGGACACCCAGGACGTCGTGACGGACGAGTGGGGTGCGAGGGAGCTCGATGCGCGTAGCCCCCGCGGTTCCTCCGTCACGATCCGTTATTCGACAGTCGACTCGTCGCATTTCGTGAACGTGAGCGCGACCAGTCCGAGCTGGTGGGGGTCGAGATACGACGTCCGCGTCCCCGAGGACGCGGTCGACGGGGACCAGGTCTGGACCGCCGAGGACTTCCCCGTCTGAACACCACGGGATCAGTGGAGTCCGGGGCGCGTCAGGTCTGGGGCGGAGCGACGAGCCCGGTCTCGTAGGCGGTGATGACGAGTCGGGTCCGGTCGCGAGCGTGCAGTTTGGCGAGCAGGTTTCCGATGTGAGTCTTGACGGTCTTGATCGAGATGGTGAGCGACGTGGCGATCTCGTCGTTGGAGAGCCCACGGGCGACGAGCGAGAGGACTTCCGGCTCACGTTCGGTGAGCCCGTCCAGGCGGCGCCGGGGAGCCGGAGGGCGACTCATAAAGTGGTCGATGAGCGTGGTGAGGATCGCCGGGGCGAAGAGCGACTCACCGCTGTGCGTGCGGCGGATCGCGTCGAGGATGTCCTCTGGCCGGGCGTCTTTCAGCAGGAAGCCGCTCGCTCCAGCACGCAGCGCGCCATAGACGTACTCGTCCAACTCGAACATGCTGAGCACGAGCACACGGCAGTCGGGCAGGTCAGAATCAGCGGTGATCGTGCGGGTCGCCTCGATGCCGTCGCCGCCGGGCATCCGAATGTCCATCAGGATCACATCGGGGGCGAGCGCACGAGCCAACCGGGCTGCGTCCTGCCCTGTGTCCGCCTCTCCGACGACCATGAGGTCGGTCGTCCCGTTGATCAGAACCGAGAGACTGTGCCGCAGCAAGGGCTGATCGTCGGCGATCATGACACGAACGACGGGCGAGGGGATGTCCGTCGTCACGGGCTCACCCTGTCGGGGATCTGGGCAACGAGGTGGAAGCCGTGCTCGTCCGACTCCGCCCGCAGGGAACCGCCGAGAACGGAGACGCGGTCACGAAGCGCGTCCAGGCCGTGCCCCGCTCCCTTCTGCGGACGCCAGGCGGTGGTCGGCCCCGCATCCCGCACCTCCACGAGAACCGCTTCGCGAGCGCGCTGCACGGTGACCTGGGCACGAGTGGGCCCGGCATGG
>JBQGDU010000111.1:0-2490 GCA_052039245.1 Aeromicrobium sp.
CATCGAAGTCCTTCCCCTGTCGTCGGCACGTCCGGGTCACTCTACCCCGCGACGTGAGTCAGCCGAGGGCCCGTGGGTGGGCCGTCGCGTAGATCTCTCGCAGCTTCTCCACGGTGACCAACGTGTAGATCTGCGTCGTGGTCACGGACGCGTGGCCGAGGAGCTCCTGCACGACGCGGACGTCGGCCCCACCGTCGAGCAGGTGGGTGGCGAACGAGTGCCGCAGCGTGTGGGGGGAGACCTCCTGGGTCACGCCCGCACGCTGTGCTGCCTTCACGAGGACCGTCCACGCGCTCTGTCGGCTGAGCCGACCTCCGCGGGCGTTCAGGAAGACCGCGGGCGACGCGGTCCGGGCCGAGACGAGGGTCGGTCGGGAGACCTGGACGTAGTCCGCGAGGGCGCTGAGCGCGTAGGAACCCACGGGCACGATCCGCTGCTTGCCGCCCTTGCCCCGAAGGAGCGCGGTGCCCTCGTCCAGGTCGAGGTCGTCGACGTCGAGCCCGACCGTCTCCGAGATCCGGGCCCCCGTGCCGTACAGCACCTCCAGGAGCGCCTTGTCCCGCGAGGCGAGGACGGTCCCAGGCGCCCCGGCGGCCTCGAGGATGGCCTCGACCTGCTCCAGCGGCAGGGCCTTGGGCAGGCGGGCGGCCGGCCGGGGCGGCTTGACCGCGGCCGAGACGTCGGTGGTCACGAGCTGTTCCCGCAGGCAGAACTTGTGAAAGCCACGCACCGCGACGACGGCGCGCGCCGAGCTCGCCGGGCCCAGCGGCCCGTGGTCCTCGTCCCCCGTGCGCAGGGCCGCGAGGAAGGCGAGGACGTCGGCCTCCTGCACCGTCGGGACGCTGTCGATGTCGCGACTCGACAGGAAGTCCGCGTAGCGACGCAGGTCGCGGCGGTAGCTGCCGAGCGTGTTGGCCGACAGGCCACGTTCGACCCCGAGATGGCTCAGGTAGTCGGCGACGGCCCGCTCCAGCTCGCTCCCCGTCGGTTCCGGCGCCCCAGCTCGGCGAGCACGGCAGCCACGGACACGGCGTCGCTGTAACAGCCGCTGAGAGCTCCGTCGACCGCATCCTCGAACGGCAGCCACCACTGCTCGATGCCCGCCTCCTCGGCCTCGCGAGAGGTCCGGTCCGCCTCCGCGACGGGGCGCAGCCCGGTCGCGAGGTAGATCTGCCACCGCTCGCTCGAGTAGCCGGGCGTCGCGGTCAGGCTGAGAAGGGGCTCCCAGTGCTCGGCGAGGAGATCGGCCTCCTCAGCGAGCTCGCGAGCCGCTGCGTCGGCCGGATCCTCACCCTCGACGTCCAGGGTTCCGGCGGGCAGCTCCGCCAACCGGGCACCCACCGGGTGCCGGTACTGCTGGACCAGCAGCACGCGATCGTCCTCGTCGATGGCCAGCACCGCGACGGCACCGTTCGGGCGCACGATCGCGCGGCCGTGCTCACCGCCATCGGGGTCCACGATCGTCTCATGGGTCAACCGCAGGTAGGGCGTGTCGTAGTGGGTCGTGACCTCGACCACCGGCCACCCGTCGTTCTGGTCCCGCACGTCGTCCAGCCGGGCGATGCGGCCCGGCAGACGAGGGTGCTGGCTCACGACGCCTCCGCGGGGTCGAGCGTCGGGTCGGCCAGGTCGGCGGCGTCGACGTCGGCGGGACGCTGTTCGTCGACCGGGAGGCGGGTCTCACGCTGGCGCTTCAGCGCTGCCTCGACGAGTCCGGCGAACAGCGGGTGGGGCCGCGTGGGTCGCGACTTCAGCTCCGGGTGCGCCTGCGTGGCGACGTAGAACGGGTGCACCTCGCGAGGCAGCTCCACGAACTCCACGAGCGAGCCGTCCGGGGAGGTCCCGGAGAACACGAGGCCGGCGGCCTCGAGCTGCTCGCGGTAGGCGTTGTTCACCTCGTAGCGGTGGCGGTGCCGCTCGTCGACCTCGTCCGTCTCGTACAGTCCTGCCGCGATGCTCCCCCGCTTCAGCGTCGCGGGATAGGAGCCCAGACGCATCGTGCCGCCGAGGTCGCCCGCTCCCTCGACGAACGCCTCTTGCTCGGCCATCGTCGCGATCACGGGGGCACCGGCCTCCGGGTCGAACTCCGAGGAGCTCGCATCGGTGATCCCCGCCACGGACCGGGCGAACTCCACCACCATGCACTGCAGCCCGAGGCAGAGGCCGAGCACGGGGATCTGCCGTGTCCGCGCGTACGTGAGCGCACCGATCTTGCCTTCGATGCCACGGATCCCGAAACCACCGGGAACGCACACGCCATCGACGCTGCCCAGCAGACGGGCTGCGCCGGCTTCCGTGGCGCACTCGTCCGACGGGACCCAGACCAGCCGGACCTTGGCCTCGTGCGCGAAGCCTCCAGCACGCAACGCCTCGCCCACCGACAGGTAGGCGTCCGGGAGGTCGATGTACTTCCCGACGAGCGCGATCGTGATCTCGTCCGACGGCTGGTGCACGCGACGTAGGAGCTCGTCCCACTCGGTCCAGTCGACG
>JBQGDU010000112.1:0-10648 GCA_052039245.1 Aeromicrobium sp.
ATGCTGTAGCCGGGGACCAGCAGGGCGCCGTCCGCGAGCGACTTCTCGGCGTCGAAGATGGCGGTGAGGTCGAAGTCGCTGACCGCGCCCTTGCCCTCGCACCGTGGACACATGCCGCCGAGGTAGACGGCGTCCTTGACCACCTTCTTCTCCGTGCGACCACCCTTCTCGGTGGTCATCACTCCCCCGGCCCGCCGGGTCGGGACGTTGAACGAGAAGGCCGTCTGCGGGCCGACGTACGGCTCGCCCAGCCGGCTGAACAGGATGCGCAGCATGGCGTAGGCGTCGGTGACGGTGCCGACCGTCGAACGAGGGTTGGCGCCGAGTCGCTCCTGGTCGACGATGATCGCCGTGGTGAGTCCGTCGAGGGCGTCGACGTCGGGCCGGGCGAGCGTCGGCATGAAGCCCTGGACGAACGCGCTGTACGTCTCGTTGATCATCCGCTGGGACTCGGCCGCGATCGTCGCGAACACCAGCGAGCTCTTGCCCGAGCCGGAGACGCCGGTGAACACCGAGAGCCGTCGCTTGGGGATCTCGACGCTGACGTCCTTGAGATTGTTCTCGCGGGCACCCTGGACCCGGATCAGGTCGTGCCCGTCGGCTGCGTGGCTCATGGCGTGGTGCCCACCTTCTCCAGAGGTCCGTCCGAGGTCGCCGACGTTCCAGGAGCAGCCGTCCCACTCCGGTCCGCGTCCGGCACCGTGACACTACCGTCACCGCCGGACATCGCGGCGCGGCCGCTCAGGGGCGTCCGACGTCCTCCAGCCCGGCGAGCATCGACCGGAGCACGTGCAGGGTCGTGTCGACGTCGGCACCGGTAAGGTCGCCGGCCACCCGGCCCAGGAGGCGATGCTCGTGCGCGACGACGGCCTCGATGGCGGTGCTGCCCTGCTCGGTCAGGTGGACGAGCGAGGAGCGTCGATGGCGCGGGTTGTCGCGCAGCTCCACGAACCCGGCCGCACGGGCGTCGTTGACCATCCGCTGCACGAACTGGCGACTGAGGTCCTGCTCCGCCGCGATCGTCGGGACCGTGACGTCCCCCTCGCGGCGCAGCTGCTCGAGCACCGCCCGGACCCCCGTGGACATGCCCATGGTCGGCTCGTCGCGCTCGACCACGCGCGCGACCTTCCGATAGAGCGGACCGACGACGAGGTACACCTCGGCGAGTCGGGCGGCGAGGGCGTCGGGTGGCAGCGGTGCGGCGGACATGGCACAAGTATGACACCTCGGTTGTCAAAGATCCGAACATGTGACACCTTGGTTGTCATGAACTCGACCGCCACGCTCCAGCTCCAGGACCACACGGTCGTCCTCGTCGACCGACCAGCGACCGGCGAGCCTGCCGCCACACCGCTCGTCCTCCTGCACGGAGGCGCGGTCGACCACCGGATGTGGTCGCCCCAGCTCGCCGCGTTCGACGAGCGTCGGCTCGTCGTGCCCGACGCGCGCGGTCACGGCGGATCCTCCGACGCCACCACCCCGTACCGACTCGCGGACGACGTCGTCGCCCTCCTCGACGCCCTCGAGATCGACCGAGCCGTGCTGGCCGGGGTCTCCATGGGCGGCGGAACGGCCGTCGACGTCGCGCTGGAGCATCCGGACCGCTGTGCCGCGCTGGTCGTCTCGGGCACCGGGACGAGCGAGCCGACCTTCACCGACCCGTGGACGGTGCAGGCGTTCGCGGACTGGAGCCACGCCGCGGAGGTGGGGGACGCCGAGGCGTGGGTCGAGGTCTTCATGCGGTTCACCTACGGCCCCGTCCGG
Source organism: Aeromicrobium sp. (assembly GCA_052039245.1). Classification (GTDB taxonomy): domain Bacteria; phylum Actinomycetota; class Actinomycetes; order Propionibacteriales; family Nocardioidaceae; genus Aeromicrobium. Next base: position 1,765 of record JBQGDU010000112.1, read on the forward strand.
TCGGTCGAGGACGTGGACTCCGAGGTCGCGCAGCTGGTCCGCGCGATGGCGATCGACACGCTGTCCCACCACGTCACGCTCGACGACGAGGGGCGCCCGGTGCCGCCGGTGCCGCCGACCCCCGTGACCCGCACCTGGGAGCGTGCGCCCGGGATCGAGGTGCCCGTGCTCGTGGTCGCGGGTGCCGACGACGGTCCGGACCACCAGGTCAATCAGCGCAGGCTCGCCGAGACCGTGCCCGACGGTCGGCTCGTCGAGCTCCCCGGCGCGCACTACCCGAACCTGGAGGCTCCGGACGCCTTCGAGCGGGTGGTCGGGGACTTCTTGCGCTCGCGGGGACTCTGAGCCCGACCGATCATCCCTGGTCGCCGAGGAAGACCCGCAGCGCGGAGACGAACGCCTCCGGCTTCTCCGAGTGCACCCAGTGTCCGGCGCCCTTGATGGTGAGCAGCCGGGTGCGGGGGAAGAGTCGTCGCATGTCCGCAGCGTGCTCCTCCCGGACGTAGTCGGAGCGCTCCCCGGCGATCCACAGGACCGGATGGTCGAAGACCGCCTCGACGTCGGGCCAGCCGCCGATGGCGGGGAGGTCGCGTCGCAGCAGGTCGAGATTGGCCTGCCAGCCGTACCCGTCGTCGCCCTGCCTCAGGTTCTGGAGCAGGAAGCCCCGCACGGTGGGGTTGTCGATCGGGCCCTGCAGCTGCTCGTCGGCGTCGCTGCGTCGGGCCACGGTGGTGAGGTCCACGCCGGCCAGGCTGTCCAGCAGGTGCTCGAACTCGCCGGCGCCCTCGCTGCGCGTCGGGGAGATGTCGGCGACGACCAGCCGGTCGACGAGGTCGGGGTGGCGCAGTGCCAGCAGCATGGCCGTCTTCCCGCCCATCGAGTGGCCGACGACGTGCACCGGTCCGTCTGAGGCGAATCCGCCGCGCAGGTGGGCGGCCACGGCATCGGCCGTCTGCTCGTAGGAGAACGCCTCGGTCCACTCCGACCGGCCGTGGTCGGGGAGATCGACGAGGTGCGAGCGGAACTCCGGCTGCAGCGCCTTCGCGATCTGCGTGAAGTTCTTGCCCTGGCCGAACAGCCCGTGCAGGAACACGATGCGGTCCCCCCTGTCGCCGATCGTCGTCGAGTGCAGGCGGAGGGCGTCGCTCATGGCGTCCAGCCTAGGGCTCGTGACGTGCGGTCCCGTTCGGCGGCTGGGAGGCTCGTCGCATGAGGTTCGTGCGCACCGTGGCCCGCTGGGTGCTGGCCGGGTTCCTGGTGTTCGCCGGGACGGCCCACTTCTGGCTCCGGGAGGAGTTCCGCGCGCAGGTGCCGCCGTGGATCCCCCTCGACGTCGACCTCGTCGTGCTCGCCTCCGGCGTCGTCGAGATCGTGCTGGGGCTCGCTCTCGTGCTGCTGCCGCGCCACCGGAGACTGGTCGGCTGGCTCGTGGCCGCGCTGTTCGTGGCGGTCTTCCCCGGCAACGTCGCTCAGTACGTCGAAGGCCGCGACGCGTTCGGCCTGGACACCGACGCGGCCCGCCTGACCCGGCTCTTCTTCCAGCCGCTCCTCGTGCTCTGGGCGCTGTGGTGCACGGACGCGTGGCGGGGCCGTCGGGACTGCGCGGCGTCTTCTAGGCTCGATGGGTGAGTCGTGATCCTCTGCTGAGCGCCCGCAACGGCGTGGCTGCCGTCTTCGTCGCGAACGGCTTCGTCTTCGCCTCCTGGATGTCGCGGATCCCGGCCATCAGGGACCTGCTCGACCTCTCCCCCGGCCGGCTCGGCCTGCTGCTCCTCGCCCTCTCCATCGGCTCCCTGTCGGGGTTGCCCACGGCGGGCTGGCTCGTGGAGCGGCGCGGTGGACGGGCCGTCGTGCTGGCCGGTGCCGTGCTGGTCGCGCTCGGCGTGGTCTCCGCGGCCGGGGCCGCTCAGGCCGGCGTCCTGGCGTGGGCAGCGGTCTCGCTGGTCGTCATGGGGTTCGGGGTGGGGATCTGGGACGTCGCCATGAATCTCGAGGGAGCCCTCGTCGAGCGGCGGATCGGTCGCACCGTCATGCCCCGGTTCCACGCCGGGTTCAGCCTGGGGACCGTGCTCGGGGCCGGTGGTGGAGCACTGTCCGCAGCGCTCGACGTGGGCGTGCTCCCCCACCTGTGCGTGGCTGCCCTGGTCGCGGCGGCGGTCACCGTCGCCGGTGTCAGGACGTTCTCCCCGGTCGTCCCGTCGCCCCCCACCGACGACGCCACGGAGCGCGCGGGGTCGGCCTGGTTGGAGCCGCAGACCCTGCTGATCGGACTGATGGTGCTGGCGCTGGCCCTGACCGAGGGCACCGCGAACGACTGGCTGGCGGTCGCGCTCGTCGACGGGTACGACGTGCCCGATGCCGGTGGTGCTGCGGGCTTCGCCGTCTTCGTGACGGCGATGACGCTCGGGCGCCTCGTCGGCCCGGCGCTGCTGGATCGGTACGGCCGGGTGACGGTGCTCTGGTCCACCATGGCACTCGCGGGTGTCGGGGTCCTGCTCACGGTCTTCGGTGGCAGCATCTGGGTCGCGGTGCTCGGCGCGCTCGTCTGGGGCTTCGGCGCCTCCTTGGGCTTCCCGGTGGGCATGAGTGCCGCCGCCGACGATCCGGAGCGGGCGGCGGCGCGGGTCAGCGTCGTCTCCACGATCGGTTACACGGCCTTCCTGGCCGGTCCACCGTTGCTCGGCTTCGTCGCCGACCGGGTCGGGACGCTCGACGCCCTGCTGGTGGTCGCCGTCCTGCTGGTGCCGTCGGCCTTGGTCGTGACGGCGGCTCGGGAACGTCGTCAGCCGAGCTGAGCGGCTACGAAGCCCGCCATGCGGCGCAGGAGCGTCGCCGCACCGTGTGGGTCCGCGCCGTCCAGGAAGTAGTGGTCGCGTCGCGGCACGACGACGTGCTCCACCGAGACGTCGGCGGCGGCGAGTCGGCGTGCGTACGCGTCACCCTCGGCGCGGAGGGCGTCGAGCTCGGCCGTCAGCAGCATGGTCGGCGGGAGACCGGAGACCTCGCCGGCGAGCAGCGGGGAGGCGTAGGGCTCAGAGCGCCGTCGGGCGTCGCGGAAGTACGCCGCCCGGGCGAGCTGGATCGTCCGCGCCGAGATCATCGGCCGGGGCGAGAGCGAGGGCTTGTCCGCCGTCGAGACGTCGAGCGAGGGGACGGCCAGCAGCTGTGCTCGGGCCGCGAAGGTGCCCTCGTCCCGGGCGCGCAGACACGCCGATGCCACGAGGTTGCCACCCGCGCTGAAGCCGCTGACCCCGAGGCGACGTCCGTCCAGACCCACCCGGTGGCCGTCGGACTCCACGTGCGCGACGACGTCGTGGACCTGCTCGTGAGCCACGGGATAGCGACGCCGGGGCGCCGCCGAGTAGTCGACGTTGACCACGGCCACCCCGACCTCGGCAGCGACGAACCGGCACCAGAAGTCGTCCATCCGGGCGTGCCGCATGATGAACGCCCCGCCGTGGGCGTGCACGAGGACCGGCACCGGTTCGTCGGCGCCGGGCGGACGGTAGACCTCGCACGGCACCATCCCGTGCCGTGTCGGCACCCGCCACGTCCGGGGCTCGCCGACCTCACGCGCCGCCAGCTGCAGTGCGTCTCCGTAGCGCACGGCCACCGGGGCGGTCGCTCCCGCGATCAGGGCGTGCAGGTCGGCGTAGAGGCCCATGACGTCCATTCGACACCATGAGTCGGCCGGATGGGTGCGGTGCATCATGGACGGATGGAGATCACGCGCCTGGGCCACGCCACTCTGCTCGTCGCCACCGAGGAGACCCGCGTCCTCATCGACCCGGGAGTCTTCAGCCCTCCCGAGACCTTCCGGCTCACCGGTCTCGACGCCGTGGTCGTGACGCACCAGCACCCCGATCACCTCGACCCGGAACGTTCGGTGGCGCTGCTCGACGCCAACCCCGACGCTCTCCTGCTGTGCGACCCCGAGACGGCCGCACAGCACCCGTCGGGCCGTTGGGTGCGGACCGCGGACGGTCAGGAGCACCGCGTCGGTGACCTGCTCCTGCGTGGGGTCGGGGCCGTGCACGCCGAGATCGTCCCCTCGCTCCCCCGTGTCGCCAACGTCGGGATGCTCGTCGACGACGGCGTCTCCACCCTCTTCCACCCGGGTGACTCCTACGAGCACGCGCCCCCAGGCGTGGACGTCCTCGCGCTGCCGCTCACCGCGCCGTGGGCCAAGATCGCCGAGACCGTGGACTTCGCGGCCCGGGTGGCACCGACGACCCTCTTCCCGATCCACGACGCCGTGGTCTCCGACGCCGCGTACGGGATCTACTGGGGCCACGTCGTGAACCATGCGGGTGTGCCGGACGCGCGCCTCGTCGCTCCCGGCGAGCAGCTGACGACGTCGTGACCGCCGCTCCCGGCCCGGCCGCGCCCACGGTGCCCACGGCCGGGCCCGTCGAGAGCCGCGTGCTGCGCGTCGCGGCCGTGCCGCTGATGCTGGCCGCCGGTGGACTCGTCGCCCTGCAGTCCGAGCTCAACGGTCGTCTGGCGGAGGGCATCGGGTCCGGATCCCGCGCCGGGCTCGCGGCCGCCCTCGTCAGCTTCGGCAGCGGACTGGTCGTCGTCACCCTGATCGCGGCGGTCCTGCCGGCCGGGCGACGCGGGGTGCGACGACTCACGGTCGCGGTCCGCCGCCGCGAGCTGCGTCCGGTGGAGCTGATCGGCGGTGTCTTCGGCGCCTACCTGGTGGCCACGCAGGGCCTGACGGTCGGCGTCATCGGTGTCGCGCTGTTCACCGTCGCCGTCACTGCCGGGCAGTCGGCGTCGTCGCTGCTCGTCGATCACGTCGGCCTCGGTCCCTCGGGCCGCCTGCCGCTGAACCTCTCTCGGGCCGTCGCCGCGGCGTTCGCCGTGACGGCCGTCCTGCTCGCGGCCGGGGAACGGATCGTCGACGACGTCGACGCCTCCGTCGTCCTGCTCGCGGTGCTCCCGCTGCTCGCCGGTGCCGGCGCCGCGGTGCAGCAGGCGCTCAACGGGCGGGTCGCGCGCGTCGCGGGTCCGTGGACGACGACGCTCAACAACTTCGTGGTGGGCACCGTCGCGCTCGCCGTGATCTTCCCGCTGACGCTGCTGCGACCCGGCCGGCTCGACGGCCTGCCGCAGACGTGGTGGCTCTACCTCGGAGGGACGATGGGCGTCGGATTCATCGCTCTCGCGGCCCTGCTCGTGAAGGTGCATGGAGTGCTGGTCCTGGGTCTGTCGATGATCGCGGGCCAGGTCCTCAGTGCCGAGCTGATCGAGCTGGCGTCTCCTCAGCCCCACGTCGGTATGGTCGGCGTGGTGGCCGGTGGCCTCACCGTGGTGGGTGTGCTCGTGGCGCTCCTGGTGAGACCCCGCACACCGTGATCGTTCATCTCATATCTGAGATAGGGTGGAGAGCATGACCGAACAGCAGGACTACCTCTCGCGCATCGGGACCCTCATCCGGGACGCCCGTCAGCACAGCGGCCTGACCCAGGCCCAGCTCGCGGAAGAGCTTCACACCAGCCAGAGCGCCGTCACCCGCATCGAGAAGGGCCAGCAGAACCTGACGCTGGAGATGCTCGCGCGGATCGGAACGGCGCTCGACTCCGAGATCGTCGCCATGGGTGCCTCCGGCCCCAGCCACCTGCGCGTCAAGGGGGGCACCACGCTCTCCGGGACGATCGACGTCAAGTCCAGCAAGAATGCGGGCGTCGCGCTGCTGTGCGCGTCGTTGCTCAACGAGGGCACCACGATCCTGCGCAAGGTCGCGCGCATCGAGGAGGTCAACCGGCTCCTGGAGGTGCTCGAGTCGATCGGCGTCAAGACCCGCTGGCTCAACGCGGAGAACGACCTCGAGCTCGTCGTCCCCGCCGACCTCGACCTGGCCGCGATGGACGCGGACGCGGCTCGCCGCACCCGCAGCATCATCATGTTCCTCGGTCCGCTCATGCACCGTGTCGACACCTTCGAGCTTCCCTACGCCGGCGGTTGCGACCTCGGCACCCGCACCGTCGAGCCGCACATGACCGCACTGCGCCCCTTCGGGCTCAAGGTCGTCGCCACCGAGGGCAGCTATCACGCCACGGCCGGACAGGGCGTCGCTCCCGAGCGCCCCATCGTCCTCACCGAGCGTGGCGACACGGTCACCGAGAACGCCCTGCTGGCCGCCGCCCGCTACGACGGCGTCACCGTCATCCGCAACGCCAGCCCCAACTACATGGTCCAGGACCTCTGCTTCTTCCTGGAGAAGCTCGGTGTGCAGATCGACGGCATCGGCACCACCACCCTGCGGGTCACCGGCAAGGCGTCCATCAACACCGACGTCGACTACGCGCCCAGCGAGGACCCGATCGAGGCGATGAGCCTGATCGCCGCCGCCATCGTGACGCAGTCGAGCATCACGGTGCGGCGCGTCCCGATCGAGTTCATGGAGATCGAGCTCGCCCTCCTGGAGGAGATGGGCTTCGAGTACGAGCGCAGCGCCGAGTACGCCGCCGAGAACGGGCAGACCCGACTCGTCGACATCACCACCCACCCGTCGACGCTGCGGGCGCCGATCGACAAGATCCACCCGATGCCGTTCCCTGGGCTCAACATCGACAACCTGCCGTTCTTCGCCGTGATCGCCGCGATGGCCGACGGCCAGACCCTGTTGCACGACTGGGTCTATGAGAACCGCGCTATCTACCTGACCGAGCTCAACAAGCTCGGCGCCCGGGTGAAGCTGCTCGACCCGCACCGGGTCCTCGTGGAGGGCCCCACGCACTGGAGCGGTACCGAGCTCGTGTGCCCGCCCGCTCTGCGTCCCGCCGTCGTCATCCTCATCGCGATGCTGGCGGCCAAGGGCACGTCGGTGCTGCGCAGCGTCTACGTCATCAACCGCGGTTACGAGGACCTCGCCGAGCGGCTCAACGCCCTCGGCGCACAGATCGAGACCTTCCGCGACATCTGAGCGTCGCCGGGACCGGCCCGGTGATGCCCTAGCGTGGCCTCCGTGAGCGTCGACCTGTCGAGGTACGCGTACTTCGACCACCCCACCCCTCTGCCGATGGCGCACCGGGGCGGTGCCGCGCTCCCCGGGATGGAGCACCTCGAGAACACGATGGCGGCCTTCCGCGCCGCCACCGACCTGGGGTACCGCTATCTCGAGACCGACGTGCACGCGTCGGCGGACGGCGTCGTCTACGCCTTTCACGACCTCGACCTGAGCCGGCTCACCGGATCACCGGAGGAGATCGCGACGTTGCCGTCGGCGCAGGTGGATGCCGTTCGCCTGGGCGCGGAACGGGGGGACAGCGAGCCGATCCCCCGGCTCGAGACGCTGCTCGAGGAGCTGCCGGACACCCGGCTCAACATCGACGTGAAGAGCGACCACGCCCTCGAGCCGACCCTGCGCACCCTGCGCGAGCACGACGCCCTCGATCGCGTCTGCCTCGCGAGCTTCTCCGGCCGGCGGCTGCGACGGATCCGGGAGCTGGCTCCCCAGGTCGCCACCTCGACCGGGCCGCTGGAGGTGGCGGCCGTGCGCCTCGGACCGACGCGCGGGTTCCGTGCCCACACGGTGCGTGCCGGCGCGCAGTGTCTGCAGGTCCCGGTGCGACGGGGGCCGATCACCGTCGTCACCGCGGGATTCGTCGCACGCGCGCACGCACTCGGCCTGCAGGTGCACGTATGGACGGTGGACGACCCCGCCGAGATGCGATCCTTGCTCGGGATCGGCGTGGACGGCATCGTCACCGACCGACCTGACGTCCTCAAGGACGTCCTCATCGAGACCGGGAACTGGAGAGAGACATGACCGATGCGGCAGTGGGGCACGAGGGTCGTGTCGGGCCGGTCCTCGCCTGGTCCCTGTGGGACTGGGGGTCCGCGGCGTTCAACGCCGTGATCGTCACCTTCATCTTCTCGGTCTACCTGACCGACTCGGTGGGCGCCGACCTCCCGGGATCGATCTCGGCCAGCACCTGGCTCGGCATCTCGATCGCGGTGGCCAGCCTCGTCCTCGCTGCCCTGGCGCCGGTCCTCGGGCAGCGCTCCGACGCCGGAGGTCGGCGCAAGCGGTCCCTCGCCCTGTCCACCGGGAGCGTCGTGGTCGTCACGGCAGCGCTGTTCTTCGTCGAGGACGACTACCACTACCTGTGGCTCGGACTGGTGCTGCTGGCCGTCGGTACGGTGCTCTTCGAGCTGGCGCAGGTGCCGTACTTCGCGATGCTGCGCCAGATCTCGACCCCGGAGACCGTGGGCCGCGTCTCCGGCATCGGGTGGGGCTTCGGCTACCTCGGTGGCATCGTGCTGCTGCTGATCTGCTTCTTCGGCTTCGTGACGGGCGACGGCGGATTCCTCGGCCTGCCCACCGACAACGGCTTCAACATCCGGCTCGTCGCGGTGCTCGCGGCCGTCTGGTTCCTCGTGTTCGCGATCCCGTTGTTCCTGAGCGTGCCGGAGCTGCCGGCCTCGGCCAGCCCCCTGGAGAAGACCTCGTTCCTCGCGTCCTACCGCCAGCTCTTCGGCGAGATCCGTCACATGTGGCGCGAGGAGCGCACGACTCTGCTGTTCCTCGGGGCCAGTGCACTCTTTCGCGACGGTCTCGCCGGCGTCTTCACCTTCGGCGCCGTGATCGCCGTCTCCGTCTACGGGTTCGAGCCGGACGGGGTGATCCTGTTCGGCGTCGTGGCCAACATCATCGCCGCGGCCGGTGCCATCGCGGCCGGCTGGCTGGACGACCGCACCGGGCCCAGGGCCGTCATCGTGTTCTCGCTGGTGGCGATGATCGCCTCCGGAGTGGTGCTGCTCTTCGTCTCGGGGCCGGCGATGTTCTGGGTCTTCGGTCTCATCCTCTGCCTCTTCGTGGGCCCGGCCCAGTCGGCGTCGCGCACGTACCTCATCCGCATCACCCCGGTGGGCA
>JBQGDU010000113.1:0-1548 GCA_052039245.1 Aeromicrobium sp.
CTTATCGCAAGCTCGCGCGCAAGTACCACCCGGACGCCAACCCCGGTGATGAGAAGGCCGAGGAGAAGTTCAAGGAGATCGGCCAGGCCCACCAGGTGCTCTCCGACAAGGAATCCCGGGCCCAGTACGATCAGGTCCGCGCTATGGGCGGCGGCGCCAGGTTCAGCGCCGGTTCCGGTGGACCCGGCGGGGCTGCCGGCGGCGGATTCGACGACGTGTTCTCCGACCTCTTCGGAGGCGGCGGACGCACCCGGACCCGCACGACCTACGGCGGTGGGGGAGACGTTCCCCCGGACCTGGCGGATCTGCTCGGCGGATTCGGCGGAGGTTTCGGCGGTGGCGGCGGATACGGTGGCTACCAGCCTCCGGTCAAGGGCGGCGACATCAAGTCGAGCACGACGCTGTCGTTCACCGAAGCCATCGACGGCGCCTCGGTGAAGCTGAACATGCCCGGCGGGAAGCCGCTGACCGTGCGCACCCCGATCGGGGTCAAGGACGGACAGAAGATCCGCCTGGCCGGCAAGGGCAAGGCCAGCCCCAACGGCGGCGAGCCCGGTGACGTCATCCTCACCGTGCACGTGAGCCCGCACCCGGTCTTCACCCGCGATGGTGACAACCTGCGGATGGATCTGCCGATCAGCTTCGACGAGGCGGCTCTCGGCGCCGAGGTCAAGGTGCCGACTCTGGGCGGGATGCCCGTCAAGGTCAAGGTCGCACCGGGTACACCGTCGGGACGGACCCTGCGCGTGCGGGGCAAAGGTGTGAAGACGAAGAAGGGCACCGGCGATCTGCTGGCGACAGTCGAGATCGTGGCGCCGAAGAACCTGTCCAAGGAAGCCAAGCAAGCGGTCGAGTCGTTCAAAGCCGCCACTGAAGGTGAGGACCCACGCGCCGGCTTGCTGGACAAAGCCAAGGCCAGCTGAGGTGGTGAATCACAATGCACATTTCATCGAGTGCGGCGGTGTATGTCATCTCGGTGGCCGCGGATCTGGCGGGCATGCACCCGCAGACGCTGCGGCAGTATGACCGACTGGGTCTCGTCTCTCCGGAACGCACTGCGGGCCGGGGCCGGCGTTATTCCGGGAAGGACATCGCCAAGCTGCGACTGATCCAGCAGCTGTCGCAGGACGAGGGAGTCAACCTCGTCGGGATCAAGAAGATCATCGACCTGCAGAATCAGGTCGATGCGCTCAAGAGCCGCAACGAGGAGCTTGAGGACGAGGTTCGGGCACGCCGGTCGGCGCAGGAACGCGATGCGCGTGTCTTCGCGGCCGGAACCGTGGGCGGAGACGTCGTCTCGATCTCGAGGGGACGACGCCCACAGGGTCGCCCTGAGCCGGGAGCTCTGGTGCTGTACAACCGGTACCGACGCGGCTGATCCTGACGAGGCCCGACTGGGACGTTGAAAACGGCGCCGAGGCGGAGTGCGAACCGAACTTTCGGTGCGCACTCCGCCTTTTCGCGTTGCTCGACGAATCCAGTTCATTGCGGCGCAGAAAAGTACACGTGTTGTGCGACACTGACTCTGTGAACGAGAAAGAGACAGTT
>JBQGDU010000114.1:0-5423 GCA_052039245.1 Aeromicrobium sp.
TGGTGTCGGCGTCCTGCTGGGGTGCGCGCGTGGGTCTCCCTCGGGGCTGGTGGGTTCGCGTCCACGCTCCCGGCCCCGTGGACGCGGGGCCGGTGCGCCGGAGCGGTTCAGCGCAGGGAGCCGGCGGGCTGCAGCCGATCGCGAGTGCCCTTCCACGGCTTGACCCACGTCATCTGCTCGGGCGTGAGCAGGCCGGAGCAGGCACTGCAGACCTGGCCCTGCGTCGTCTCCTGGCCGCACGCCTCGTGGATCATCGTCATGTGAGCGCCGTCGGCGGGCATGGTGGTGTGCCGTTCCCCCCACACGGCCAGCTGCTGCAGGATCGGCAGGAGCTCGGCAGCCGCCTGGGTGGCCACGTATCCCTGACGCGTCCGAGCACCGTCCCGGTAGTCGACGCGCTCGAGCAGCTCTGCGTCGACCATCGCCCGGAGACGACGGCTGAGCACCGCCTCGGAGATCCCCAGACCGTCCCGCAGCTCGTCGAAGCGACCCTTGCCGTGGAGGACGTCGCGGACGATCAGCAGCACCCACGGATCACCCACGACGTCGAGTGAGCGGCGAATCGGGCACAACTCGTCGGACCAGTCCGATCTCAGAGGCATGTGACTCTCCCCCTCCTTTCGCGCCCAGCCTGCCACTCCCATGGTAACTTCGCTGAAGAAAGTCAGAACTGCTCAGGAGTCAGATGCCCACCACCCCCTCTCCGCGGACGACCGCGACGCCCTCACCACCACGGGTGCATCCGGCCTGGTGGGTGGCTGCGGTCGCCTTCCTCGCCCTGCTCGCCGCCGCGGGCTTCCGGGCCGCGCCCGGCGCGCTCATGGTGCCCCTGCACGAGGAGTTCGGCTGGAGCACCAGCGCGATGTCGCTCGCGGTGAGCATCAACCTCGTGCTCTACGGCCTCACTGCGCCGTTCGCCGCCGCCCTCATGGACCGGTTCGGGATCCGCCAGGTGGTGACCACAGCCCTGATGCTCGTCGCCGCGGGCGCTGGCGGGAGCCTGCTCATGACGGCGTCGTGGCAGCTGGTGATCTTCTGGGGCCTGCTCATCGGACTGGGCACCGGTTCGATGGCACTGGTCTTCGCCGCCACGATCGCCAACCGGTGGTTCGTGCGCCGACGCGGGCTGGTCATGGGCCTCCTCACGGCCGGCTCGGCCACCGGTCAGCTGATCTTCCTCCCACCCGTCGCAGCACTCGCCGAGAGCGTCGGCTGGCGCCCGGCGTCCCTGCTCATCGCCGGCGCGGCCGTGCTCGCCGTGCCCATGGTCTGGCTGGTGCTGCGCGACCACCCGAGCGACCGTGGTGTGCTGCCGTACGGCGCCGACCCTGCGACGCACACCTCGACCGGACCCGCTCCGGTGACCGCCGGCGCTGGTCGGCGTGCCCTGGAGGGCCTGTTCCTCGCCTCACGGCATCGCTCGTTCTGGGCGCTCGCGATCGCCTTCGCGATCTGCGGAGCGACCACCAACGGCCTGATCGGCATCCACTTCATCCCCTCCGCGCACGACCACGGCATGTCGACCACCACCGCGGCGGGGCTGCTGGCGGTCGTCGGTGTCTTCGACATCGCCGGCACGATCGCCTCCGGATGGCTCACCGACCTGTTCGACCCCCGCAAGCTCCTCGTCGCCTACTACGCCTTCCGCGGGATCGGTCTTCTGCTGCTTCCCTGGCTCCTGTCGGACAGCGTCCACCCCAGCATGGTGCTGTTCGTCGTGATCTACGGCCTGGACTGGGTGGCCACGGTCCCGCCGACGGCGGCACTGTGCCGGGAGATCTTCGGCGAGCAGGGCACCGTCGTCTTCGGGTGGGTCTTCGCCGCCCATCAGCTCGGGGCAGCAGCCGCCGCCCTCGGCGCCGGGATCATCCGGGACACCTTCGGGGCCTACACCTACGCCTGGTGGGGTGGTGCCGTGATGTGCGGCGTCGCGGCAGCACTGTCGTTCGCCGTGCGGCGAGGCGCCGCGCCCGCCGACGAGTCGACGGAACGCTCGCGGACGGGAAGCGGCAGGGCCTAGCCTGAAGGCATGACGATCGGTGCCGCCAGCGAGGTCGGGCGACTGCGGACGGTCATGCTCCACCGGCCGGGTCCGGAGCTGGCGCGCCTCACCCCCCGCAACAACGACTCCCTGCTGTTCGACGGTGTGCCGTGGGTGGGTCGCGCCCAGGAGGAGCACGACGCGTTCGCCGAGGCGCTGCGCGACCACGACGTCGAGGTGCTCTACCTCATCGACCTGCTCACCGAGACCCTCGCCGACGAGCACGCCCGGCACCAGATCATCGAGAGCACCACGGCCACGCTCCACCTGGGCGACAGCCTGCGTGACTACCTCACCTCGGCGATGGGCGATCTCGCCCCCGAGGACCTGGCAGCCGTGGTCACCGCGGGTCTGCGCAACGACGAGGTGCGGCACCGCAGCATCGTCACGAGCCTGCTCCAGCCCGAGGACTTCCTCGTCGACCCGCTGCCCAACCTGCTGTTCACGCGCGACTCCTCGGTCTGGCTGCCCGGCCGGGTGGCCGTCACGAGCCTCGCGATGCCGGCCCGGATCCGCGAGACCCAGCTGACCGGCATCATCTACGAGCACCACCCGCGCTTCGCCGGCGTGGAGCGGGTCCACGGCCCGCACCTGGAACACCTGGAGGGCGGCGACGTCCTGCTGCTCGCTCCCGGGGTCATCGCGGTCGGTGTCGGCGAGCGCACCACCCCGGCGGGGTTCGAGCGGTTCGCCACCCAGGTGCTGGGCACCGGTCTGGCGCGGGCGGTCCTGGCGGTGCCGATCGCGCAGGAGCGCGCCACGATGCACCTCGACACCATCGTCACGATGGTCGACGTGGACAGCGTCGTGATCTACCCCAACATGGCCGACCACCTGCGTGCCCTGACCGTCACCGCGGACGACACGGGCCAGCTCCAGGTGGGTCCGCAACGCTCGTTCTTCGAGGCGGCCGCCGACGCCATGGGCATCGACGCCCTGCACCGCATCGACACCGGACTGGACCCGGTCACCGCCGAGCGCGAGCAGTGGGACGACGGCAACAACACGCTCGCCATCGGCCCCCGGCTCGCGGTGGCCTACGAACGCAACGAGCAGACCAACGAGCGGCTCGCCGAGCACGGCATCGAGGTCGTCGCGATCAGTGGGTCGGAGCTGGGCTCGGGGCGAGGCGGCCCGCGCTGCATGTCCTGCCCGATCCTGCGGGACGCGTGAGCAGCCTGCTCGACCCCGACGACCTCGCCCATCCCGAGAGGCTCGTCGGCGTCCGCCTCTGATCAACCGGCAGGCGCGGACGAGGCGGCAGCGAGCCGACTCGCGACGGTCATCAGCGCGAGCGCGCCGAGGGCGACGGCGGCAGCGACGACCGGCAGCGAGCCTGGCCCATAGGTGGCGAGAGCCACGCCCCCGACCGCACCGCCGAGAGCGACACCCAGGTAGGTGCCCGAGGTGTTGAGAGCGAGAGCCTGGGGCGCGACCGGGCCGGCGAGCAGGTACAGGCGGGCAGAGATGGCCGGCGAGTTCCAGAACGCCATGGCTCCCCACAGGGTGCTGACGACCAGCACCCACGCCAGGGGCGCCGGCCGCACCAGCCACAGCATCCAGAGTCCCAGCATCGAGACGGTGATCGAGGCGATGCCGATGGTCAAGGTCCGGTCCGGGCCCCACAGGTCCGAGGCGGAACCGCCCAGCCAGATGCCGACGACGCCCGCCGCTCCCGCCAGGCCGAAGGCGACGGCCCGGGCCTGGACGTCGGACGTCGTGGTCTCGCCCAGGTACGGGGCGAGATAGGTCAGCATCATCATCGACCCGGTCATCAGAGCCGTGTTCGCGACCAGGCCGACGCTGATCGGCCCGCTGCGCAGCGTCCGCAGCTGCTCGGCCAGGCTGACCGGCGGGGCTGGGGCGTCACCGCGCGGCAGCGTCAGGAGGAGCGAGACCAGCGCCAGCACCCCCGCGACCGCCATGGCCGCGAAGGTGGCTCGCCAGCCGACCTGTCCGCCGAGCCAGGTCCCGAGGGGCACCCCTGCGGCGATGGAGCCGGTCACACCCAGCGAGACGACAGCGATGTACCGGCCGGTGCGGTCCGCGGGCGCGTGCTGGGCGGCGAAGGCGAAGAGCGCCGGTGTCATGCTCGCGGCGGCCAGCGCGGCGAGCACCCGCAGGGCCATGAGCATTGCGTACGTCGGCACGAACGCCGCCGCCGCGTTGGCGGTCACGAACCCCAGCAGCCCGATCGTGAACAGGGTCCGCCGGGGCACCCGAGCGAGGATGACCGCAGCCACCGGCGCGGCCACGGCGACGGTCAAGGAGAAGACCGTGACCAGCTGCCCGGCGTGCGCCTCGGTGACGTCGAGGTCGCGAGCGAGCTCGGGCAGGATGCCGGCGATCACGTAGTCGTCGGTGTAGAGGACGAAGGCCGCCAAGAACAGCGCTTACAGCCAGGCCGACCTCATGCCGGTCCGCGCCTCCCCGCCGAGCGGACGGCGTCCGGACTCGGCCCGCCGACCACCCGGGCCGTGCCGGACGGACCGGCCGCCGAGCGACCGGCAGGACGGCACTGCACCACGTCGATGCGTGCTGACACGGCACCTTCTCCCCCGAGGATCGGTTCACGCGGCGCTCACCGGCGTCGGCCCACGACCCGGGGACCCCGCCTGGTCGATCACGACCGCGCCGCACAGGCTAGTCGACGACGACCTGCGGGGCATAGAGGTCCATCGCGTCGAGCGCACGGTGGTGACTCGCCGGCGTGGAGCCGGCGCACGCAGCCGCCACGACCCGGACCGTAGCGCCCCCGTCCGCCGCGGCCAGTGCGGTGGAGAGCACGCAACAGTCGGTGGAGACGCCCGTCAGCACGAGGTCCGGCGCCGGGCCGGTCACCGCCTCGATCTCGGCCCACTTGCCGAAGGTCGGCGCGTCGAGAGTGGTCGTGGCGAGGTCGGCCAGCGCCGGCACGACGTCGAACATCGGGTCGTCCGCGGGACGGTCGGCGAACGGCCAGGCAGCGAAGTACGCCTGCCACGAGCCGACGCGCGCGGCGGTCGGGAGCCATCGGGTCGTGAGCACCCGCCCGGCGTGCTCGGCGGCGAGGGCACGGATCGGCTCCACGACGTCGGGGAACATCGGTGAACCCCACGGCGAGTCCGGGTCGGCGAAGACCCGCTGCGGGTCGACCACCACCAGCCAGGGACCGCTCACTGTGCCGGCTCCCCCACCGCCTCCTGCCGTCGTACCGTCGTACGCCGGGCCAGGAACGTCACGACGAAGCCGAGGACGAAGGCCACCAGCACGCCGAGGTTCGCGTAGGGCCAGTCACCAGTCCACGATCCGTCTGCTCCGCGGACGCCGAGCCGCAGGGGCTGCAGCAGGTAGCCCTGCCAGTTGTTCCACGACGCCTCGTCGCTGAAGGTGTTGATGACCA
>JBQGDU010000115.1:0-1543 GCA_052039245.1 Aeromicrobium sp.
GCCTGCTGCTCTGCGTAGGTCGCTGAGAACACCGTCTCGCCGGTGTCGAGGTTCACTGTGACGAAGTAGAACCACGGGCCGTCTGCAGGGTTCTGCGCCGCCTTGATCGCGGCGTCACTCGGGTTCGAGATGGGGGTCGCGGGCAGACCTGCGTGCACGTAGGTGTTCCACTGGTTGTCAGCTCCGACCACGTCGCTCCAGGTCCAGGAGGATACGGGTCCTTCATGGTCGCGCCCGTAGCCGTACTGTGCGGTGGAGTCCATCTGCAGCAGACCGTGGGTCTCAGAATTGTTCGGCGCGAGCCGGTTCTCGATCACTCGGGAGACCTTGTCGAAGTCGGCCGTGTGCCCCTCGCGTTGGATGATCGACGCGACCGTCAGGACGCGCTGCTCATCGCCGGCGGCGACACCGGCGGCGGTCAGCGACTCTCTCGTGCGGTCCACCATGCGCTGGATCACCTGCTCGGCGGTCGCTTCGGGGGCGAACGTGTACACGGCGGGGAACAGCCAGCCCTCGAGGTTCTCTGCGTCGACGCCGTACGCGCCGGGATCGGCCACGGCGGCCTGCAGCTCTTCCAGCGGGATGCCGATGCTCTCGGTGATCACGGAGAGAGAAGCTGCGACAGTGCCGCCTTCGGTTATGCCCACAGTATTGGCGAGCATGTTCTCCGGATCGCGCAGGACCTCCAGTGCGGCCGCCGCGGTCATCTTCTCCTGGAGCGGATACACGCCCGGATAGAACGTGACCGCGACGTTCTCGTCGACGAGGTAGTCGTAGAAGACGCTCTCCGTCTTGGTCACACCCGCCTCGTACAGCGCCGTCGAGATCGGTGAGCCCGTGTCGCCCTCGTGGATCGTCACGTTCACCTCACCCGTGGCGAGCCCTGGTTCCCAGTCCTCCGGTTCGCCCCAGCCCATGACGTCGTTGATCTGGTCGCCATAGGTGTTCATCACCCAGAAGCCTCCGGCGACGATGCCGCCGATGAGGGCCAGGATGACGATGAGCGCGACGAGGCAGCCCTTGCGGCGCTTCTTCCTCTGCGGGCGTCCTCGTCCGGAGTCGTGCTCGGCTTCGAACAGGTCGTCGAGGGTGGGAGCCGTCCTGACGGCGGTCTCTGTCCTGACGGCGGTCTCTGTCGCGCGATCGTTCTCGGCGGGCACGTCCGATCGCGGGCCGTCGGACGCAGTTTCGACGGGAACAGGAGGTTCGAGCTGCCGCGCATCGCCCGCGGCCTCTCGTCGTGCGCGTCGCGAACCGGGAGCCGGCGGCGCGTTCTCGACCGACGGGACCTGGTGCGAAGGCTCGGGAAGCTTCGAGAACAGGTCGTCGGACAGGCTCTGCGAACTGCGGTCGGGGTTCTCGCGTTCGGGCATGCTCAGGGGGACTCCTCGATCGGGGGTACCACGGAACCGGCCGGGCTGCCGGTGCTCTTCTCCGTGTCGATCGCGTGCTGCAGCAGAACCACCGCCGCGACCTGGTCGACAATGCTACGAGAGTTCCGCTGGGTTCTTCCAGAACCGCGGAGCGCCGCGTGCGCCGAGAC
>JBQGDU010000116.1:0-5673 GCA_052039245.1 Aeromicrobium sp.
CCTCACACCCGTAGGAGCACGACATCGTGACCTCGACCCCCGCCGCACTCGACTGGACCGAGCTCGACCAGAAGGCGGTGGACACCGTCCGTCTGCTGGCCGCCGACGCCGTGGAGAAGGTCGGCAACGGCCACCCCGGCACGGCCATGAGCCTGGCCCCCGCGGCCTACCTGATCTACCAGAAGCTGATGCGGCACTCCCCCGCCGACCCGCACTGGATCGGTCGCGACCGGTTCGTGCTCTCGTGCGGCCACTCGAGCCTGACGCAGTACATCCAGCTCTACCTCGCCGGCTACCCGATGACGTTGGACGACCTCAAGAGCCTGCGCACGTGGGGCAGCCAGACGCCGGGGCACCCCGAGTACGGCCACACGCCGGGCGTCGAGGTGACCACCGGTCCGCTCGGCCAGGGCATCGCCAACGCCGTCGGCATGGCCATGGCGGCACGTCGTGAGCGCGGTCTGCTGGACCCGACGGCCGCGGCCGGCACGAGCCCCTTCGACCACTCCGTCTACGTCATCGCCTCCGACGGCGACGTCCAGGAGGGCGTCTCGGCCGAGGCGTCCTCGCTCGCCGGTCACCAGAAGCTCGGCAACCTCACGGTGCTCTACGACGACAACGAGATCTCGATCGAGGACGACACCGACGTCGCCTTCAGCGAGGACGTCGCCGCGCGCTACGAGGCGTCCGGGTGGCACGACCAGACCGTCGACTGGACGAACGGCGGAACGGGCTACACCGAGGACGTCCAGGCACTGTGGGACGCCTTCCAGGCGGCCGAGCAGGTCACCGACCGGCCGAGCTTCATCCGTCTGCGGACCATCATCGCCTGGCCCGCGCCCACCGCGCAGAACACCGGAGCCTCGCACGGATCCGCTCTCGGTGCCGAGGAGATCAAGGCCACCAAGGAGCTGCTCGGGTTCGATCCAGAGCAGACCTTCGAGGTCCACGACGACGTCATCGAGCACACCCACCAGGCCCGAGAGCGTGGCACCGCCGCCCAGGACGACTGGCAGCAGCGCTTCGACGCCTGGGCCACCTCGAACCCCGACGGCAAGGCCCTCCTGGACCGGCTGTCCGCGCGCGAGCTGCCCGACGGGTGGGCCGAGGCGCTGCCGACCTTCGAGGCGAGCGAGAAGGGCGTGGCCACCCGCGCCGCCTCCGGTGACGTGCTCACCGCCATCGCACCGGAGCTGCCGGAGCTGTGGGGCGGCTCGGCCGACCTCGCCGGCTCCAACAACACGACGCCGAAGGGTGAGCCGTCCTTCCTCCCGCCGGAGTTCTCCACCAAGAAGTTCAGCGGGGACTGGTACGGGCGGGTCCTGCACTTCGGCATCCGCGAGCACGCCATGGGCTCGGTCATGAACGGGATCGCACTGCACGGCCTCACCCGGCCGTACGGGGGCACCTTCCTCGTCTTCAGCGACTACATGCGGCCGGCCGTCCGACTGGCGGCCCTGCAGCAGCTTCCGGTCACCTACGTCTGGACGCACGACTCCATCGGCCTCGGCGAGGACGGCCCCACGCACCAGCCGGTCGAGCACCTCGCGGCCCTTCGCGCGATCCCCGGTCTCGATGTCGTCCGTCCGGCGGACGCCAACGAGGTCGTCGTCGCGTGGCGCACGTTGCTGGGTCTCACCGACCGTCCGGTCGCGCTCGCCCTGAGCCGGCAGAACGTCCCGACGTTCCCCCGCGACGCCGACGGATACGGCTCGGCCGAGGGCACCGCCCGCGGCGCCTACGTCCTGCTGGACACCGACGCCGCACCAGACGTCGTGCTCATCGGCACCGGCTCGGAGGTGCAGCTCGCCGTCGCGGCCCGCGAGCGGCTCGCCGCCAAGGGCGTGGCCGCGAGGGTGGTCTCGATGCCCTCGCGCGAGTGGTTCGAGCAGCAGGACGCCGAGTACCGCGACTCCGTCATCCCACCAGACGTGCGCGCGCGTGTGGTCGTGGAGGCCGGAGTGTCCTTCGGCTGGCGCGACGTCGTCGGCGACGCCGGACGCATCGTCGGGCTCGAGCACTACGGCGCGTCTGCCGACTACGCACGGCTCTACGAGGAGTTCGGCATCACGCCGGAGGCCGTGGTCGAGGCGGCCGAGGAGTCCATCGCCGCGGGCAAGGAGAGCGCGGGAGTGCCGTTCCATGCACGACCGTCAGGACCGGTCCTGCCCAACGCCGACCACTGAACCACTTCACCGGGGGGCACCCCCACGTCAGGAGATCAGCATGAACGACCGTCTGCAGGCCCTGAGCGACGCCGGGGTCTCGATCTGGCTCGACGACCTCTCTCGCGAGCGCATCGAGAGCGGCAACCTCGCCGAGCTCGTCCGTGACTCCGGGGTCGTCGGCGTCACCACCAACCCCACCATCTTCGCCTCGGCCCTGTCCAAGGGTGAGCGATACAGCGACCAGGTCGCCGAGCTCAAGGCCGCCGGGTCCGACGTGGACACCGCCGTCTTCGAGATCACGACGACGGACGTCCAGCAGGCGTGCGACGTGCTCCGCCCGGTCTTCGACGCCACCGACGGCGTCGACGGACGGGTCTCGATCGAGGTGGACCCCGGCATGGCCCGCGACACCGACGCCACGATCGAGATGGCCGAGCGACTGTGGGCCACGGTGGACCGTCCCAACCTGTTCATCAAGATCCCGGCAACCGAGGAGGGCCTGCCGGCCATCGCGGCCGCGATCGCGCGCGGCATCAGCGTCAACGTCACGCTGATCTTCTCCCTCGAGCGCTACCGCAAGGTCATGGACGCCTACCTCTTCGGTCTGGAGCAGGCCTCCGCGGAGGACCGCGACCTGTCGGCCATCCACTCGGTCGCCTCGTTCTTCGTGAGTCGGGTCGACGGCGAGGTCGACGGTCGGCTGCCCGACGGACACCCGCTGCGCGGCAAGGCGGCCATCGCCAACGCTCGTCTCGCCTACGAGGCGTACGAGCAGGTCTTCGCCGGCAGCCGGTTCGCGGAGCTGAGGAAGCACGGCGCGCGGACGCAGCGACCGCTGTGGGCCTCCACGGGAGTGAAGAACCCCGACTACCCGGACACGCTCTACGTCACCGAGCTCGTCGTGCCCGACACGGTCAACACGATGCCGGAGAAGACGCTCAAGGCGTTCGCAGACCACGGCGGGGTCGAGGGCGACACGGTCACCGGCCGCTACGACGAGGCTCGTGAAGTCATCGCCGCGCTCGAGAAGGAGGGCATCTCCTACGACGAGGTCGTCCTGCAGCTGGAGAACGAGGGGCTGGAGAAGTTCGACGCCTCCTGGGCCGAGCTGCTGGAGACGGTACGGACCGAGCTGGAGAAGGCCTGATCGACATGACCGTGGACGTCGCACTGTCCCCCGCCGCGCTCGAGCGGATCCAGACCGCCCTCGGCGAGGCGGTGAGCGACCGTGTGGCGTCCCGCCTCTCCCGCCAGGACCCGACGCTGTGGGGTCCGGCCGCTGAGGACGAGGCGTCGAAGCGGCTGGAGTGGGTGCATCTCGCGGAGAGCTCGCGAGAACTCGTGCCACAGATCCTCCGGCTCCGCGAGGACCTCCTCGCACACGGCCTCGACCATGTGGTGCTGTGCGGCATGGGCGGCTCGTCACTCGCCCCGGAGGTGATCTGCCGTGCGGCAGGCGTCGCGCTCACGGTGCTCGACTCATCGCACCCGGACGCCGTGCGTGATGCGCTCGGTGACCGGCTGGAGCGCAGCGTCGTGGTGGTCTCCAGCAAGTCCGGAGGCACGGTCGAGACCGACAGCCAGCGTCGCGCCTACGAGCAGGCCCTGCGCGATGCCGGACGCGACCCGGCGGAGCATCTCGTGATCGTCACCGACCCCGGTTCGCCACTCGACGAGCAGTCTCGCGAGGCGGGCTACCGCGTCTTCCACGCCGACCCCGGCGTCGGCGGACGGTACTCGGCGCTGACGGCGTTCGGCCTGGTCCCCAGCGGACTGGCAGGCGCACCGATCGCCGAGCTCCTGGACGCCGCGGCGGCGGTCCAGGGCGAGCTGGCCGCCGACTCCCCCGACAACCCGGGGCTCCGGCTCGGTGTCGCCCTGGGCGTCGCCGCGTCGTCGGACGTGGACAAGCTCGTCCTCACCGACCACGCCGGCGCCGGTCTCGGCGACTGGGCCGAGCAGCTCGTCGCGGAGTCCACCGGCAAGCTCGGGAAGGGCATCCTGCCCGTCGTCGTCCCGAGTCCGGGGGCCGTCAACGCCGCCCCGTCCACGGCCGACTCCGTCGTCGTCGCGATCGGGGCCCACGAGCCACCCTCCTCTGCCTCGGGCTGGGCTGCCGCCGTGGACGGTGAGCTCGGCGCGCAGATGCTGCTCTGGGAGGTGGCGGTCGCCGTGGCGGGCCGCGTCATCGGGATCAACCCGTTCGACCAGCCGGACGTCGAGAGTGCCAAGCAGGCGGCGCGGGAGCAGCTGGGGTCCGGGGGTTCCGGCGCGGAGCCGGGCGCCGTCGAGACCGGGATCTGCGCGTACGGCAGCGAGGCCGGCACCGTTGCCGACGCCGTCGATCACCTGCTGGCGGCGCTCGACCCGGGTCGCGGCTACGTCGCGGTCCAGGCCTACCTCGACCGCACGGCCCATCCCGACGTCGCAGAGCTGCGCGAGCTGCTGGCAGCCCGCACCGGACGGCCCGTGACGTTCGGCTGGGGACCTCGGTTCCTGCACTCCACCGGTCAGTACCACAAGGGCGGACCCGAGACCGGTGTCTACCTGCAGCTGACGGACGAACCGTCCGAGGACCTCGCGGTGCCGGGCCGCGACTTCACCTTCGGCGAGTTCATCGCCTCCCAGGCGGCCGGGGACGCGGCAGTGCTCCGTGAGCACGGACGCCCGGTGCTGAGACTCCACGTCGACGACGTCCGTGCCGCGCTGCCTCGGCTGCGCGAGCTCGTCGCATGACCCGGACACCCCCGCGCAGCCCCCGGAACCCGCTCCGGGACCCGAGGGATCGTCGGCTCCCGACGATCGCCGGACCGTGCAGCATCGTCCTCTTCGGCGTCACCGGCGACCTGGCCCGCAAGAAGCTCATCCCGGCCATCTACGACCTGGCCAACCGTGGTCTCCTGCCACCCGGCTTCGCCCTCGTGGGCTTCGCGCGGGCGGACTTCGACGACGAGGAGTTCCCACGGCTGATCAGGGAGGCTGCCCAGGCCGGGGCGCGCACGCCGTGGCGGGAGACGGTCTGGAACCAGCTGGCCGCCGGCATCCGGTTCGTGCCAGGTGAGTTCGACGACGACGCCGCGTGGCACCGGCTCTCGGCCACGATGCAGGAGCTCGACGAGCAGCAGGGCACCGGCGGCAACCACGCCTTCTACCTGTCCATCCCACCCGCCCTCTTCCCGGTCGTGGTGGGCCAGATCGAGAAGCACGGCCTGGCGCACGAGGACGAGGGCTGGCGACGCGTCGTCATCGAGAAGCCGTTCGGTCACGACCTCGCGTCCGCGCAGCGCCTCAACACCGCCGTCGCCGCGGTCTTCGACCGTCAGAACGTCTTCCGGATCGATCACTACCTGGGCAAGGAGACGGTGCAGAACATCCTGGCGTTCCGCTTCGCGAACCAGATGTTCGAGCCGATCTGGAACAGCCACTACGTCGACCACGTCCAGATCACGATGGCCGAGGACATCGGCATCGGCACCCGCGCCGGCTACTACGACGGCATCGGCGC
>JBQGDU010000117.1:0-2487 GCA_052039245.1 Aeromicrobium sp.
CTGGACCTCGACCGGTGCTCGGCCTACTCCGACTCCAGCAACGACCTGCCCATGCTCTCCCTCGTCGGGCATCCCTGCGCGATCAACCCGGACGCGGCCCTGCGGGCCCACGCCCGCTCCCACGACTGGGAGATCCGCGACTACCGGACCGGGCGCAAGGTAGCGGTGGCCGGGACCCAGGCCGCCGTGGCTGGAGCGCTGGTCGCCGGTGGGGTCCAGGGGATCAAGCTCCTGCGCCGCCGGCTCTGATGCGCTCGCCCGCTCCGCCGTTTCTGCCGTACGCCTGACATCGGGGCGGCCCGAGGGTTACGATCCCTGCGATCACGGGAGGGATCGTGCACATCGACGAGGGAGCGCTTCGGGGCGTGCTTCGCCTTGCCCTGTCGCTTGCCGACGACCGCTCCCTCTCGGTCGCTCTCAGCCAGCCGGCCGTCGGGGGTGGCGGGGCCGGCAGCACGAGCAGCTCCGCACCTCCGGATGCCGGCGGCGACCCGGAGCTGCTCAGGATCCACGCGCTCGTCGACCTGGCGCGCGGCGGTGACGCAGAGGCCTTCGGCCAGCTCTACGACCACTACGTGAGCGGCATCTACCGGTTCATCCACTACCGCGTCGGCTCGGCCCACCTCGCCGAGGACCTGACGAGCGAGACGTTCGTCCGTGCGCTCCGAGCCATCCAGCGCTTCAGCTGGCAGGGCAAGGACTTCGGCGCCTGGCTCACGACGATCGCCCGCAACCTCGTGGTCGACCACTTCAAGTCCAGCCGCGCGCGCCTGGAGATCGTGGCCGACGAGGTCCCGGAGCGACGCACGACCGAGTCGAGTCCGGAGGAGGGGGTCCTCGAGCTGCTCACGAACGAGATCCTCCGCGACCTCGTCAACGACCTGCCACCGGAGCAGCGCGACTGCATCCTCATGCGGTTCATCCAGGGTCTCTCGATCGCACAGACGGCGGCCGCCATCGGGCGCAGTGAGGGAGCGATCAAGCAGCTCCAGCTGAGGGCGGTCCGCAATCTCGCCAAGAAGGTCCCGGAGGGGTTGCGATGAACGTCACCTCATCGTCGTCACGACGTAACCTGCGCACCGTCGGCATCGTTCACCTCGTGTACGCCTCGTACCCGAACGCACCCGAGAGGACCCGCCCGTGACGCGCCGTCGTGAGATCGATGCCTTCCAGGAGGCCTGGGAGCGTGGCGTTCCCGCGGACGAGCAGGTGGCCGCACTCGTCCGCACCGCCGAGCGGGTGGCCGCGAGCGCTGCCGCGGATCCGTCGCCGGCGTTCCGCGCGTCACTGCGCGACCGACTCATGACCGAGGCGGCGTCGGTGCTCGTCGCCCAGCCCGAGTCCCGATCCACCCCAGCCGTCTCCCCCGCCCGGACGCCGGCCCCGTTCCGTCGCCGCCTCGCCGGTCTCACCGCCGCCGCCGTGGCGTCCGTGGGCGCGATCACGCTCGTCAGCAGCAGCGCCCAGGCGCTGCCGGGCGAGCTGCTGTACCCGGTGAAGCTCGGGGTCGAGAACGTCCAGCTGACGCTCAAGGACGAGGGCGCCGACCGCGGCGCGTACCAGCTCGACCGGGCCACCGAGCGACTCCGCGAGGCCGAGGCCCTCGCCGCAGACACCGATCGCCACGGACAGCTGCCCGCCGTGCTCGAGGACTTCACGGTCCAGGCCGAGAACGGCTCCGATGCTCTCTTCGACTCCTTCGACGCCACCGGCGACGAGCACGACATCGCGAACGTGACGGCTTTCGCCGAACGCTCGACGACGGTGCTCACCACGCTGTCCGCCAGCGACATGCCCGCGGAGTACGTCGAAGCGTGGGAGAAGGCCGCTCGCACCGTCACGGCCCTCGCCGACGAGTCCTCGCGCCGGTGTTCGGGGTGCGCACCGGCGGACGTCGACGACCTGGTCCGATCCGTGGCCGGCGAGGTCGCGAAGGAGGCCGCTCCGGAGGCCCCGAAGAGCTCCGGCGCAGCCCCGCCGAAGAAGCGGTCCGAGAGCGCGTCCGGGCCCGCACCGAGCCGGGGCGCGGCAGGTGCGTCGCGAGACGGGTCGTCCGCCGCTCCGCCCAGCACCCCCAGCCCGGCGCCCACCACCCGCGCGCCAGGGCTGCGCACGATCACAGACCCCGTCCTCGGCGGTCTGCTGGGCAGCGAGGACCAGACCGGTCTCGTCCCCGGTCTGCTCGACGGCCTGCTCGGCGGCGGCAAGTAGTCAACGCGGGACGGCCTCGGCCCAGCGAGGAGGCTGGGCGGTGTCTGCCTAGAAGAAGGCGCTGCCCCGGTCCACGAGCAGGGCGTACAGCGTCTGCTGGATGGTCTCGCGCACCTGGTCGGTGACGTTGAACAGGAGCATCGGGTCCTCGGCCTGCTCGGGGTCGTAGGCGTCCGTGCGGATCGGCTCGCCGAACTCGATGATCCACTTGCTCGGCAGCGGGATCATCCCGAGCGGTCCGAGCAGCGGGAAGAACGGCGTGATGGGCAGGTAGGG
>JBQGDU010000118.1:0-10367 GCA_052039245.1 Aeromicrobium sp.
GTGACCACCTCGGGGAGCGCGCCGTCGTCCGGACCCAGGACGGCATCGAGGACTGGTTCGGGCCGATCGAGGACCACGTCCGGCCGCGGATCGGTGACGTCGTCGTGGCCGCCCTCGACGACTTCGCCGTGTTCAGCTCCGTCGACTTCGCCATCGAGCTCCAGATGGCCGGGTTCCACGGGTCCGTCACCGACGCCGAACGGGCCGTGCCGCTGCTCGTGGCGCAGTAGGCGTCCTCGAGCTCGCGCGGGTCCTGCGCCATCGAGGGGTCCACCTTTGGCAGGATTGCCAGGTGGCCTCCCTGGACTTCTACTCCGGCACGATGGACTGCGGCAAGAGCACGCTCGCGCTGCAGCTGGACCACAACCACCGCTCGCGCGGGAGGGTCGGCCGGGTGTTCACGAGCCACGACCGGGCCGGTGAGGCGGTGCTCTCCAGCCGGCTCGGACTCTCGGTCGAGGCCGTCGAGGTCGCGCCCGACTTCCATTTCTGGGACCACGTCGTCGGCGAGCTCACGCAGGGCGGTCGCATCGACTACCTCGTGTGCGACGAGGCCCAGTTCTACACCCGGTACCAGGTGGAGCAGCTGGCCAAGATCGCCGACGAGCTGCGCATCGACGTCTTCTGCTTCGGCATCCTCACCGACTTCAGGACCAGGTTGTTCGAGGGTGCGGCGAGGCTCGTGGAGCTCGCCGATCGCGTGCACACGCTGCAGGTCGAGGCATTGTGCTGGTGCGGTGAACGGGCCACGCACAACGCTCGGACGGAGGACGGTGAGATGGTCACCGAGGGTGAGGTGATCGTCGTCGGCGACGTGGAGAGCGAGGGGCGTCCGGCGCCCGACGTCGGCTACGAGGTGCTGTGCCGCCGCCACCATCGCCGCAGGATGACCGCCGCATCAGCGAAGGCCGCCGCCCTGTCGCCCGACGTCCTGCCGTTCGACTGAGCGAGACGGGGGTCGGGCTCAGTCGTCGCGGCCGCCGAACATGATCTCGTCCCAGCTGGGGACGCGTCGACGCTCGGCCTTCTTCTTGCGCGGACCGGACGTGTCGGGGACGGCGAGCCGCTGGTCGTGCTCGTCGGCGAAGTCCTCGGCCCCGGCGTCCTGCGATGCGGTGGGCACGTCCTCGTCCTCCATCGTCTCGTCGTCCTCGACGTCCTGCAGGGACAGCTGTTGCTCCTGGGCGCGGCGGTCGCGCGCCTCCTTGAGCGAGGAGATCCTCGCGGACGGGGCGTCGGGCTCCTCGAGCACGTCGGTGTCGGTCGCCGTCGCGGGAGGCGTGGGGGTCTGGGCCTGGAGGGCGTCCGCGATCGCCATCGCCGACGACTCCTCGACGGCGAGGTCGCCGACGAGGTCGTGGGCGAACTGATCGGCCGGGACGACGTAGCGGCTGCGGTGGTCGTAGAGGAAGAGCGCACGACCACCGTCCAGCGGGACCACGAGCACCGTCCAGCGGCCGTCCTCACGCCGCCAGGCGTCCCATGTGGCGTCGTCGGGACTGCCGCCCTGCTCGGCGATCTGTTCGTCGACGACAGTGCCGAGCATGACGGCGGACCCACCCACGTGCTTGCGTCGCACGGTGGTCTTGCGCGCCTGCTCCACCATGTACGCGCGCTCGGCGAGCACGGGACCGGCGAAGCCTTCGATCTGCTCCGTGGACACGCCGGCCGCCTCGGCGACCTGGCTGACGGACTCACCGCGGCGGACCCGGGTCTGGATGTCGCGGGGGCTGAGTGTGCTCTCCATCGTGAACTCCATCTGGCCGGACGTGCGCTCCTTGGTTCGGGAGGCGGCGTCGATCAGGGCCCGGAGGCGACGATCGGCGGGGACGCGGAAGGACTCCTGGCCGGCGGAGTCGCGCAGCAGGACGTATCGCCCGTCCTCACTCAGCCGGTCGGGACCGAGATCGCGCATGTCGCCTCCCACGTCGTTCTGCTCCATCGTAGGGAGCGGGAGGGGCGAATCCGGGCCGACACGCGCGACGGGTGGCCCCTACGCTCAGGGGGTGACCGGAACCTCCTTGCTGGTGCTCGAGCTGATCGGGATCGCCGCCTTCGCCGCCACGGGCGCGCTGGTGGCCGTGCGCAAGGAGCTCGACATCTTCGGCGCGCTCGTCCTGGGCATGACGACCGGCCTCGGGGGCGGAGTGGTCCGCGACGTCCTGGTCGACGCCAATCCGCCGACCGCACTGGACGCCTCGCGGTACCTCGTCGTGTCGGCCGGCGCTGCGGTCATGGTCTTCCTCTGGCACCCGTCCTTCGGACGACGGGAGCGCCAGATCGACGTCCTCGACGCCGTCGGCGTGGCGCTGTTCTGCGTCGTCGGGGCGACCATCGCCCACGACGCCGGACTGGGGGTCATCCCCGCCGCACTGCTCGGGCTGGTCTCCGCCGTCGGAGGTGGCATGATCCGCGACGTGCTGGCCGGACGGGTGCCCGTCATCTTCAGGGACGAGCTCTATGCCACGCCGGCCTTCGCCGGGGCGTTGATCGCGGCAGGACTGCTCGAGGCAGGCGTCGCGACGCAGTGGACGGTCGTGGGCTCGGCGGTCTGCCTCATCTGGCGACTCCTCGCGCTGTGGCGAGGGTGGAAGGCGCCGCTGCCGCCCGGCGTCGACCGCGGTTGAGGACCGCCGCGCGAGTCAGGAGGGGCGGGGGAGCACCGCGTCGAACGAGGCGTCGTGGTTGCCGAAGCGGTGCGTCGTGATGCTGACGGCCTGCTCGCGCAGGAACGGCAGGAGCTCGATGCGCCCTGACCAGGTGACCTCTCCGGCGTGCACGGCGACATCGGGGTCACCGCCGACCGCGTCGGCGACTTCGCGGGCGAGCGGCTCCAGGAGCCTGATGCGGCTGGGTCGCTCCTCGGCCATCCGGGCGATCCAGTCCGCGGGCGTCTCGACGACGTGCGCCTCGGCGAACGCGGCCGGGAGGGGCACGGGGCTGGACACGGTCACAGGTGACCCGGATCGCCGTGCCGCAGCCAGCACCCGTGCGCCGGCGAGCAGGTCGTCACTCACGCGGACGTGGACCGGAGCCGGCCGGTAGCGGAAGACGTTGCGCTCGACGACGAGGCCGGAGACATCCTTCTCGACACCGAACTCGCGCTCCCACGCCACCTCATCGGACGCGACGGCGGCCCGGAGCAACCGGCGCGACTCGGGGTCGAGGATCTCCTCGGCCGCGTCCACGACGGCCTGGACCTGGGGGCTGAGCTCGACGTCGGACCCGTCCGAGCGGAGGGCTCGCGGGTGCCAGGACCCCAGGTGGGTGAGGTAGTTCGGCCCGCCGGCCTTGCACGTGGTGCCGACGGACGATCGCTTCCAGCCACCGAACGGCTGGCGTTGCACGATGGCTCCGGTGATGCCCCGGTTGACGTAGAGGTTGCCGGCCTCGACGGTCTCGATCCACGTGTTGACCTCGTCGGCGTCGAGCGAGTGGATGCCGGCGGTGAGGCCGAAGTCGGTGGCGTTCTGCCACTCGACGGCCTGCTCGAGCGACTCGGCGGCCATGATGCCGAGCACGGGTCCGAAGTACTCGGTGGTGTGGAACTCGCTGCCGGGCCGGACGCCGATCCGCACCCCGGGGGACCACAGGCGGCCGGTGTCGTCGAGCTGGCGTGGTTCGACGAGCCACTCCTCGCCCTCACCGAGCGTGGTCAGGGCGCCGCGCAGCTTGCCAGTGGGCGGTTCGACGACCGGCCCCATGACCGACGTGGGGTCCTCGGGCCAGCCGACGGGCATGGACTCGACGGCGTCGAGGAGCTGGCGGCGGAACCGTTCGGACTCCGCGACGGAGCCGACCAGGATGCCGAGACTCGCAGCGGAGCACTTCTGCCCGGCATGTCCGAACGCACTCTTCACGAGGTCGGCCACGGCGTGGTCGATGTCGGCGCTCGGCGTGACGACGAGGGCGTTCTTCCCGCTGGTCTCGGCGAGCAGGGGCAGGTCCGAACGCCAGGAGCGGAAGAGCTGCGCGGTGTCCCACCCGCCGGTGAGGATGACGCGGTCGACCGACTCGTGGGCGATCAGCGACTTGCTGAGCTCGCCCTCCTCCATGCTGACGTAGCGGAGCACGTCACGGGGGATGCCGCCCTGCCAGAGGGCCTCCACCACCACGGCGGCGCAGCGCGGGCTCTGCGGTGCGGGCTTGATGATGACGCCGCTGCCCGCCGCGAGGGCCGAGAGCAGGGAGCCCGCGGGAATCGCCACGGGAAAGTTCCACGGCGGCGCGACGACCGTCAGCGCGGCCGGTTCGAACCGGGCGCCGTCGACGACCTCCAGGCGTCGCGCTGCCTCGGCGTAGTAGTGCGCGAAGTCGATGGCCTCGCTGACCTCGACGTCCGCCTGGTCGATCGTCTTGCCCGTCTCGGCGGCCATGACGGCGATGAGGTCGCCGCGCCGCGCGGCGAGCGCGCCGGCGGCCTGGTGCAGGATCCAGGAGCGCATCTCCGCGCCGCGCGCGGCCCACGTCTCACCGGAGCGTCGGGTCTGCCTCACGAGGGTCTCCAGCGACGCCGGACCGTAGACCTGGCTGGCGTCGATCGTGCTCGTGCCCAGCTGGGTGTACGTCGAGCGGTGGAGCATCTGCAGACCCCACTCGCGGTTCCGCGCCGTGGAGGGGTCGGTGTCCGGGGTGTTGGCGAAGCCGTGGGCGCCGAGGGTGATGTGCTCGCCGTGCCGGTCCTGCACGCGGTGCGGCGCCGGGACGGCGTCGTCGAGGGCCTTGACCGACTCCAGGAAGCGCCCGGCCTCGCGCTCGAACGCGGTCTCGTCGGACGCGAGGTCGAAGGCGGCCGACATGAAGTTCTCGTCGCTCGCGTTCTCCTCGAGTCGTCGCACGAGGTAGGAGATGGCGACGTCGAACTCCTCCGGATGCACCACCGGGGTGTACAGCAGGAGGTTGCCGACAGTGCCGCGGACGCCACCGGTGGGCCCGGAGTCCATGCCGAGCAGCATCTCGAACTCCACGCCGTCGCGGACGTCGCGATCACCGGAGAGCTCCCAGGCGTAGGCGATGTCGAACAGGTTCTGGCCGGCGACGCCGACGTGGACGGCGTCGATGCGCTCTGGCGTGAAGGCCCAGTCGAGCACTCGCTTGTAGTTGGTGTCGGACTCCTGCTTGGACCCCCAGGTGGCGAGTGGCCAGCCGTGCACGACGGCGTCGACGCGCTCCATCGCGAGGTTGGCGCCCTTGACCACCCGCACCTTGACCGGCGCGCCTCCGGCGGCCCTGCGCTCGGTGGCCCACTCCTGGACCTGTTGCATGGCGGACAGCGCGTCCGGCAGGTAGGCCTGCAGCACGATGCCGGCCCGCAGGTCCGGGAACCGGTCCAGGACGTCGAAGAAGACCGCGAGGGTGAGGTCGAGGTCGCGGTACTCCTCCATGTCGAGGTTGATGAAGGAGTCGGTGCGAGCGGCTTCCTCGTAGAGGGGCAGGAGGCGCTCGACCACTCGCTCCACGGTCTCGTCGAAGGCCCACATCGAGAGCTGGCTCGCGACGGAGGAGACCTTGACCGAGACGTAGTCGACGTCGTCGCGGCGCAGCAGCTCGAGGGTGTTGTCGCGACGGCGGCCGGCCTCGCCCTCTCCGAGCACCGCTTCACCCAGGAGGTTGATGTTGAGGCGGTCGCCACCCTTGCGCAGCTTGGCGACGGTGCGGCCGAGCTTCTCGGGGCGGGCGTCGGCGATCAGGTGTCCGACCATGCGACGCAGGGTCCAGCGTGCCGTGCCGACCACGAGCGCCGGGAACAGGAACGAGAACAGTGCGCCGGTCTTGATGAGCAACCGTTGGAACCAGGGCAGGAACCGGGGTGTCTGCTGGGCCAGGCGGCGCAGGTTGAGCGCGGCGACGGCGGCGTCGTCGGGCCGGACGACACGGTCGACGAAGCCGATCGTGAACTCCAGTCCCGCCGGGTCCTTGAGCAGCTTGGCGAGCCGCTTGGCGGAGCGGTCGGGCCGACGACCGCGGCCCTGGCGCGGGTCGATCCACGAGCGGACGAGGGCGATGCTGCGATCGGCGAGCTCAGGGTCGGTCATGGCACGCCCCAGGCTAGTGCGTGTCGGGCTCGGGCACGAGGCCGCGGGTCGATCGGGATGCGGGAGGGCGCGGGTGGAAGCTCCACGCGACCAGCGCGGCCGCGGCGGCCGCCGCCAGCGGCACCGCGAAGCCGGCACGAGCACCCCCGGCGTCGAGCACGGAACCGACCACGACGGACCCCAGCGCGATCCCACCGGAGAGCGCCGTGATCGTCCACGCCATGCCCTCGGTGAGCCGGGTGGGATGGACGTGCGTCTCGACGACGCTCATGGCCGCGATGAGCGTCGGCGCGATCATGAACCCGGCGAGGAACATGACGGCCGTGAACCAGATCGCTCCGGGCACCACGAAGAGCGGAAGGAAGAGCGTGGCCAGCACGACGGTGGTCCACCGCAGCCGGACGACGGGATCCTCCGGAGGGCGCAGCGCGCCGGTGAGGACGCCGGCGACGAGGCTGCCTGCCGCCCACACCGCCAGCACGCCTCCCGACCAGCCCCGCAGCTCCTGCTCGGTCATGTACGCCACGACGACCACTTCCATGGAGCCGAACATGGCGCCGATGCCGACGGCCGCGACCATCACCGGTCCCAGCACTCCCCAGGAGAGCGACCCGCGACCTTGCGTCGTGTGGTGCTCGATGGGCGGTTCCGTTCGCTGTTGCAGGGCGAAGGCCCAGCCGCCGAGGGTGCCGGCGGCCCCTGCGACGGCCAGTCCGGAGAGCGGATGGACGCTGAGCGTGAGGAACGTGACGAGCACCGGTCCGACGATGAAGACCACCTCATCGAGCACGGCCTCGAGAGCGAACGCGGTGGGGAGGCGTTCCCGGTCCTCGCGCAGCACGTGGGTCCACCGGCTGCGCACCATCGCGCCGGTCTGCGGGGTGGCGACCCCTGCGACGGCCGCGGCGAGATGGGTCCAGGGTCCGTGGGCACCCAGCTCGACGGCGACCAGCAGCCCCGTGAGCCCGGCCGCGAAGACGCCCCCCGCCACCGACAGGACGCGACCCTGGCCCCACGAGTCGGCGAGCCGGCCTTGGAGCGGGGCTCCGACGGCGAGGGCGAGGACGTAGGCCGCCACGACCCGGCCGCCGGTGCCGTACTGACCCGTGCGCTCGTGCACCAGCAGCACGATGCCGAGCGCCGTCATCGAGCTCGGCAGCCGCGAGAACAGCGCGGTGGTGCTGAACAGAGCCGCTCCCGGAAGCGTGAGGATCGCTCGGTACGCCTGCATGACGTCCTCCTCGTCCACCTCGTCCCGGGGCCGCCGGTCGGCCCGGCACAGGGTAGCCCTCCTCGGTGGCGCCGCGGGTGGGACGCCGTGGGACCATGGAGGCATGGCCGACCGACCCTTCGACGCCCTGCTGCTGGTCTCCTTCGGCGGCCCCGAGAAGCCCGACGACGTCGTTCCCTTCCTGGAGAACGTCACCGCCGGCCGCGGTATCCCACGCGAGCGGTTGGAGGAGGTCGGAGAGCACTACTTCCTGTTCGGCGGGAAGTCACCCATCAACGACCTGAACCGCGACCTGATCGCCGCCGTCGAGAAGGACCTGCGCGACCACGACCTCGACGTCCCGGTGTACTGGGGCAACCGCAACTGGGACCCCTACCTGCGCGACACCATGGAGCAGATGGTGGCCGACGGGGTGCGTCGCGCCGCGTACTTCGTCACCAGCGCGTACTCCTCCTACTCCGGATGCCGTCAGTACCGGGAGAACCTGGCCGGGGCCGTCGAGGGGCTCGACCTGGACCTGGTGCGGCTGCGGCTGTACTTCAACCACCCGGGTTTCGTGGGGCCGTTCACCCAGGCCACCCGGGCCGCGCTGCAGGACGCCCCCGAGGACACGCACGTCGTGTTCGTCACGCACTCGATCCCGGACGCGATGAACGACGCGAGCGGTGGGCCAGGTGTCGGCGCCTACCGGACGCAGCACGAGGAGGTGTCACGGCTGGTCGCCGAGGGCGCCGGGGCGGGCGACTGGTCGCTGGTCTACTGCTCCCGATCCGGGTCGCCGCGCACGCCGTGGCTGGAGCCCGACGTGAACGACCATCTCGAGGCCCTCGCGGCCGACGGCGTCACGTCCGTGGCCGTCGTGCCGATCGGGTTCGTCTCCGACCACATGGAGGTCATCTATGACCTCGACACCGAGGCTGCGGCCACCGCCCGACGGCTGGGACTGCGGTTCGTCCGTGTGGGGACCCCGGACAGCGACCCCGCGTTCGTGGCCATGGTGCGTGAGCTGATGCTGGAACGGGCGGCCGTGCTGGACGACCCGGAGGCGGGGAGACTCGTCGTGGGAGCGTGCGCACCCAATCCCGAGGTCTGCCCCGCCGACTGCTGCGCCAACCCGCGCGGTGACGTGCCCGCGGCCCGATGATGGACCTGTTCGCCCGTGAGGACCCGGACCTGCGCGGTGAGGACCCCATGGTCCTGCTCGACCTCGCCCGGCGCACCGCCCTGACGGCCGCGGCGTTCGTCGCCGGCCGTCGACCGGACGGCCGGGTGGAGGTGGCAGCCACCAAGTCGAGCCCCACGGACGTCGTCACCGAGGTGGACCGAGCCAGTGAGGAGCTGATCCGGGGGCTGCTGCTCGCCGAGCGTCCCGGCGACGGTTTCGTCGGTGAGGAGGGCGACGACCTGGTCGGGGCCAGCGGTGTCGACTGGATCGTGGACCCGATCGACGGCACCGTCAACTTCGTGTACGGGATCCCCGCCTACGCCGTGTCCATCGCGGCGGCGGTCGACGGCGTGGTCGTCGCGGGCTTCGTCGTCAACGTCGCCACGGGGGAGCAGTGGGGCGCGGCGCGAGGGCACGGTGCGTGGCGCTGGGTCGATGACGAGGCGCGCCGACTCGTCGCACCGGAGCCGACGGGGTTGCACCTGATGCTCGTCGGTACCGGCTTCAGCTACTCCCGCGAGACGCGCGCAGCCCAGGCAGCGGCCGTCGCTGCGCTGCTGCCGCACGTGCGCGACGTGCGCCGCATCGGCTCCGCCGCGCTGGACCTCTGCTCGCTCGCCGACGGTCGCCTCGACGCCTACGTCGAGCAGGGCCTGCACCCCTGGGACCTCGCCGCCGGTGGGCTCGTGGCGCGGGAGGCCGGCATCGAGCTCCGCGGGCTGGACGGACCGCCGGACGTGAGACTCGTCATGGGCGCTCATCCAGCGGTGGCGCAGGAATATTTCGACCTCGTCGCGACTTGCGGCTTCTGACGACGAAACCCGTGCCCGCATGTGGCACAATCGCGCGGGTTCATCACACACGGAGGGTTCATGGCTACCGACTACGACGCGCCTCGCAAGACCGACGACGAACAGTCCGAGGACAGCATCGAGGAGCTCAAGGCGCGGCGCCACGAGAAGAACTCCGGGAAGGTCGACGAGGACGAGGTCGAGGCCGCGGAATCGTTCGAGCTGCCCGGTGCCGATCTCTCGCACGAGGAGCTCGCGGTGCAGGTCGTGCCCAAGAAGTCGGACGAGTTCACCTGCTCCTCGTGCTTCCTGGTCCACCACCGCTCGCAGCTCGCCAGCGAGAAGAACGGTCAGTTGATCTGCAAGGACTGCGCCTACTGAGCCACCCGGCCCCGGCCACGTCCGCGTGGTCGTCGGGTCTGCTGTGAAGGAGCCGGTTCCCTGACGGGAGCCGGCTCCTTCGTCGTGAGAGGGGTCACGGACGGCTTGACCGGCTTCATGCCGGGCGGGAGCTTGCCGGTGGACCTGACCCAGTAGTCGGCCGCGCCACGTCGCACGAGCAGCTTGACCAGCTCCACGAGTGCGCCTCCGACGACGGCCCACGCCACCGCCTCCTTCGCGTCGACCTCGGGGTGGCGTCCGGCGATGGGAGGCTTGCGACCCGTCGCGACCCGCCAGGACCACTGGGAGACCTCGCGTGCCAGCAGTCCCGCGGCGATGCTCGACGTGCGGTCGAGGACCTTCCAGGCGCCACGTCCGCCGGACTTCTTCGAGGACTTCTCCTGCGCGGCGTCCTCGCTGCTCGAGCTGCCCTTGCCTCGATCACGCTTGGCCATCGGAGCCTCCCTGGTCGGCTGGTTCGGTGTGGCCCCGGTGGGCCTGGAGCGCTGTCTGGAGCTCGCGGGGGTGGCGAGAGCTGACCAGCCAGTACGGCGTCGGGTCCGCCGGGTCGTCCACGACGATCCTGCCACCGGTCGGGACGTCCGCACGATGGAGGAGCCACGCCCGCGCGTCGGCACGGGGCCCGTGCCAGGCCCGGACGGCTGTGGGGTCGAGCACCTCGACGTCGCCGACGTGCTCGTGAGCGAGCACGGCACGTCCGGCTCTGACCCCGTCGTCGTCGACGCTGACGACGACCGCTCCGC
>JBQGDU010000119.1:0-2760 GCA_052039245.1 Aeromicrobium sp.
GGCGAGCGCCAGGCCGCGGTCGACGTCGACGTCGTGGCCGAGTACGGCGTCGCCATCGCGGACCTCGCGGCCGGCATCCGACGCAACGTCATCTCCTCCGTGGAGCGGATGACCGGCCTGGAGGTCGTGGAGGTCAACATCTCCGTGAACGACGTGTACCTGCCGGAGGAGGACGACGCCACCGACGAGGGATCTCGCGTTGAGTGACCTCGCCGATCGCGTGGCCGCGGCCACCCTCGCCGTCGACGGCGTGGCCCGGCTGCACGGCGGCGCGCTCGGGGAGGTGGCCACCTACCTCCCCGGGCGTCGGGTCAGCGGCGTCCGCACCGGCCCGGACGGCACCGAGGTGCACGTCGTCCTCCGCTGGGGGGCTCCACTGCTCCAGACCAGCCAGACCCTTCGGGCCGCCGTCGAGGCCGTGACCGACGGCCCGGTGCACGTGACGGTCGAGGACGTCGACGACCCCGTCGCACCGACCCCCTGCGCCACCCCATCTCGCACTCCTGAACGAAGGAACCACCATGTCGCACACTCACATCGGCCTCCTGGCCGGACTCCTGCTGGCCGTCGCGGTCGCCGCGGGCGGCTTCACCGGTTTCCTGCTCGCCCTCGTGCTCGGTGGGGCCGGACTCGTCATCGGCGCCCAGATCGACGGTCGGGTCGACGTCGGCGACCTGCTGCGAGGCGGCCGTGGCTGACGGACTGGCGCTCTCCGACCTCGCTGGTCACGGCGCCGACCGCCCGGCCGCGGAGCGCGGTGGACTCGACGTGGCCGACCGCGTCGTCGCGGCGCTCGCCCGCCGGGCCTCGGCCGACGTCGAGGGCACCGTCCGCCACGGCGGCAGCGTCGCCGGCCTGATGGGCCGCCGCTACCCCGATGCGTCCGTGTCCGTGCTCGGGCAGCGCGCGTGGATCGAGCTGGACGTCGCCGGCACGTGGCCGTGCGACGTCTCCGACCTCGGTGCGCGCACCCGGGAGACCGTCGCCCGACGCGTCGGTGAGCTCGGCGGCGTCCACGTCGAGCGCCTCGACGTCACCGTGCACGTCGTGTCGGAGACCGAGGCCGAACCGAGGAGGGTGCAGTGATGAGGACACGCGTCCCCGCTCGTCGCCCCGTCGCGACCTGGCCTGCGCAGCTGCTGGCCGTGGCGCTCGTCGCCCTCGCCGTCGTGGCCGTCCGCGACGCCGCGGTGTCCGCCGGCTGGACGACCGGCCCGTCGTGGACCGAGCAACTGCTCGAGAGCGCCGACGGTCGGACACCCGACGTCGCGAGCACCGCGATCGGCGTCGGGCTCGTCCTCTTCGGCCTCCTGCTGCTCCTGACGTCACTGCGTCCCGCTCGACGCACGCACCTCGCCACCCCCGCCGCCGACGCCGACGTGTGGATCAGTCGCCGCGCCGTCAGCCGGCTCGCCGAGGACGCTGCCGAGCGCGTCCCTGGCGTCGAGTCCGTCACGGCGAGGACTCGACGCCGGCTCGTCGTGAAGGTCTCCGCCACGGAGGACTCCACGGAGCAGGGCGTGCGCGACGTCGTCGAGCAGACGGTGGGCGGCTACCTGTCCAAGCCCGTCAAGATCGTCACCAGGAAGGCCACGCCATGACCCGCCGACTCGCGTTCCTCGACCGCGTCGCGACGCTGCTCGCGGCCGCCGTGCTCGTCACCGCTGGTCTGGTGCTGATCGACTGGCACCTCGTCGGGCTGCTTCCGCTGCCGGACTCGGCAGACGTCGCCCCGGCGCTGGACGTCGTGACGACGACGTGGTTCCCGTGGGCGTTCGCGGGCGGCGCACTGCTCGTGGGACTGCTGGCCCTGTGGTGGTTGCTGGCCCACCTGCCCAAGCCGCCGCGCACGCAGGTGCGACTGGAGTCCGGCGACCGACACGGCTCGGTGCGCGCGGACCTCAGCTCCCTCGCCAACGCCGCAGCCGAGCGCTTCGCCCGGTTCGCGCCGGTGTCCGGCACGTCCGGGTCGGTGCGCTCGATCGGCGGTCGCGACGTCGTGGAGGTACGCGCCACCATCGACCTGCGCGCCGACCCCGGACTCGTCCACGAGGCCGCGGCTCGCACCAGTCGGGAGGTCGCCGCCTCCCTGACGACCATCGAGCCCAGCACCCGCGTGCTGCTCGAGACGCAGCGGCGAGTGCCGCTGCGCACGAGGAGTGGACCGTCCCGCGTCCACTGACCGTCACCCATCCGACACCGAAGGAGAGATCATGGGATTCACCGACAAGGCCAAGAACGCCGCCGAGGACATCGCCGGCAAGGCCAAGGAGGTCGTCGGCGACGTCACGAACGACGACGAGCTGAAGGCCGAGGGCAAGAAGGACCAGGCCAAGTCCTCGCTCAAGGACGCCGGCGAGAACGTCAAGGACGCCTTCCGCAAGTAGTCCACGTCGGCTCGCCCGAGCGCCCGACCTCCAGGGGGTCGGGCGCTCGCGCGTGTCCGGGCAGGCCTCGTGCCACGATGGACCATGAGCTTCGCGGCGTGGATCGGCGTCGGTGTCGGAGTCGGCGCCGTGCTCTCGATCGTGTTCGACGATCCGACCATCACGGCCTTCGGTGCTGCGTTCGGGATCATGTTCGGCATCCTGTGGGGGCGCTCGACGTCCTCGGACACCGACGACGAGCCGGTGTGACCGCAGCGCGTGCCGACGCGCGACGATGCCGATCGCGCGCCCCGTCGGGCGATCGGCATCGTGCGCCTCGGTTCAGCGGACGCGGACGATCCTCGTCTTGACGGACTTCGCGTTGAACCCGCTG
>JBQGDU010000120.1:0-3961 GCA_052039245.1 Aeromicrobium sp.
CGCGAGGGACAATTCATCGTTCAACGCGGCTTAGAACTCCGCGGGATCGTCGGAGGCGTTCATCCGCCGACGGGTGATGATGACAGCTGCTGCACCGACTGCGAGCAGACCGACACCGAGAGCCAGTCCGGTCATCTCGGCACCGGTGCGCGGCAGGTCGCTGCCCGAATCGTTCGAGCCGCTGCCGTTCCCGGCCCCGTTTCCGCCCTCGTCGACGGCGGTGCCGTTGGTGAGCACGGTGAAGCTTCCGCCCTGGGGCTCATCGAAGCTCTCGGCCTGGGCACGCACGTTGTAGGTGCCGAGCACGGCCTTGACCTTGGCCTGGACACCGAACGTGACCTTGCCATCGGAATCGGCTTCCTTGGTCATCGTGTAGCGGTCGACCTTGCCCTGGGCATGCTCGACCGTGATCGAGACCTTCTCGCCGGGCTGAGCCCCGCTGACGCCGATCTTGATGCCGTCGTTCAGGAAGTCCTCGGAGCTGACCTCGGTGGGGTTGATGAACATGGACGCCTGTGCGGCTGCGGCAGGCTTCTTGTCCTCGGTGCCGGGGCTGGCCGGACCGGTGGACTCGGGAGCCTCGTCCTCGGCCTTCTTGTCGTCTTCGGCACCGTCGGTCTGATCGACCTTGGGCTCGTCGGACTTCGGCGCTTCGTCCTTCGGACCCTCGGCGGGTCCCGGCTTCACACCGTCGGCAGGAGCCTTGTCGTCCTTGTCCTCGCCCTTGTCGGTCTCCGTCGGGCTCGGCTTGGGCACTTCGGTGGTGGGCTCTTCGGTCTTCGTCTCCGACGGACTCGGCTTCGGTGCCTCGGTGGTGGGCTCCTCGGTCTTGGTCTCCGTCGGCTCGGGAGCCTTCGTGGTCGGATCCTCGGTCTTCGTCTCCGACGGGCTGGGCTTCGGTGCCTCGGTGGTGGGCTCCTCGGTCTTCGTCTCAGAGGGCTCCGGGGACTTCGTTTCGCTGGGAGTCTCGTCCGGAGTCTTGATGGGACCGGTGGCCGAATCGCACTTATCGTCGTCGCCCTTGCCCGGTTCGTCGACCTCGGAGGACTTGGAGACGACCTCGAAGGTCACCTTCGAAGACTTCTTCTCGGACTTGAGATCGGTGAGGTAGAGCGAGTACTCGCCGACAGGCACCTGGGCACCGTCGGTGACGGTGAAGAAGTAGGTGCCGGAGACCTTTCCGTCTTCGTCGACCGTGAGCTTCTTGTCCGGCGAGTATTCGGTGCCATCGGTGCCGACGACGGTCACCGTGGCCTTCTGGTCCGGGCTGAATCCGGTGCCGGAGAAGCCGATTCCCTTTTTGTCGTCAGCTATGTCGGCGCGGGTAACCTGCGCCTGCGCAAGGGTCGCCTGCGGATCCGACTCGTCGGGAACCGAAGAATCCGATTCGGAGCTGCTCGATGACTGCTGATCACCCTGGGCGCACAGCGGTTGTTGAGGGACCGAAGCGGTGGACTCTGTCGCTGCGAACGCCGGGGCGCCAGCAAGACCTGTCAATGCAACGGCTACTGCGGGGGCAAGCACAAGACGCGAGGTCTTCACAGTAATGCCTTTCGATTGTTGTCTACCCACGAAAGACGATGGACTCCCGGCATTCCTTGGCTTAAGAAGGGGAAGGCACCATCGTGCGCGGGTCCGTACAGCTCATTACCCTAAAGCATTCATCCGCCGCTATGGGGAGACACACGGGTAAAAATCAGGAGAATTCCCGAGAATCGTTACCGTTTTGTGACATAGTTTCGGCGTGTCGGTAGATTTTGCCGGCCGATTATGCGTGTTCGACCCGTGGTTCGGCAGAGGGGAGAGGAGAGAAGTCTCAAGCGTACGGGGCTTGCAGCGACTACCATCGGAAGCGTGACTCTCCTTTCCGACCGCGACATCCGCGCCGAGCTCGACTCCGGGCGGGTGGTGCTGGAGCCCTACGACCCGACGATGATCCAGCCGTCCAGCGTCGACGTCCGGATCGACCGCCTGTTCCGCCTGTTCGACAACCACAAGTACTCCTACATCGACCCGGCGCAGGAGCAGCCGGAGCTGACCCGGCTGGTGGAGGTCGAGCGCGGCGAGGCGTTCGTGCTGCACCCGGGCGAGTTCGTGCTGGCGTCGACGTACGAGGTCGTGACGCTGCCGGACGACGTCGCGGCCCGGCTGGAGGGCAAGTCCAGCCTCGGGCGCCTCGGGCTCATCACGCACTCCACCGCGGGCTTCATCGACCCGGGGTTCTCGGGTCACGTGACCCTCGAGCTCGCCAACGTGGCGACGCTGCCGATCAAGCTGTGGCCCGGGATGAAGATCGGCCAGCTCTGCTTCTTCCGGCTCTCCTCGGCCGCCGAGCACCCGTACGGCAGCGCGACGTACGGCTCGCGCTACCTGGGTCAGCGCGGCCCGACGGCCAGCCGCTCGTTCCAGAGCTTCCACCAGGCCGACGTCTTCGGCTGAGCCGCGACGGGTGCTCGCGCCGTGAACCCTGCTCCCGCCGAGGCGGTCCACGAGCTGTGGTGCCCGCCCGGGACGGACCTCGACGCCGTCGACCGACTGGTCCTGGCGCGGTACCCGGGGTCGTGGCTGGACGGCGACGTGCGGGTCCTGACCCGGCACTCCACGCTCTCCGCCGCCGAGCTCGACCCCCGTGACCACCTCGTCTGGACGGCCCGCACCCTGCGGGAGCGGTGGGACGCCCCGCTGCCCGGGCAGACCGACCCGCACGGGCTGTACCGCGTCTTCGCCGACGGCATGCCGGACCGCGAGGAGCGCCGGGTCCTCGACCTGCTGATCGGCCTCGCCCGGCGCTGCGGCGGGTCGGTGCTGGTCGACGCGGCCTCGGACCACCCGCGCCCGCTGCCGGTCGACCCGCTCGGCCGGCTCGACCTGCGGGTGCTGTCGCCGGTGGAGCTGGACCCGCACCAGGTGCTCGGTGCCGTCGCCCGCGCCGAGCCCACCGCCCGGCTGGCGATGGACGGCTACGACTTCGTCCCCGACCGGATGCGCGAGGAGGACCTGCCCGACGTCGTCCGCGCGATGGGCCGGCACGACCGTGCCGAGGCGACCGCGTTCTCCCACGCGCGGGACGAGGAGGCGCTGGCCGGCCCCGACGTGCTCGACGCCTACGCCGTCGAGATCCCGCTCGGCGGGCTGGGCGCGCTCGAGGTGGAGGCGCGCGCCGAGGACGACCTGCCGCCTCTGGTACGCGAGCGCGGCTGGTCCGACGTCGTCGCCTACGACGTCCGCTGGTTGGCCCCCGACCCCCGCCAGGCCGACACCGACGCCCCCGTCGAGGCGTTCCGCGCCGCCAGGGTCGCGGCGCGGCCGCGGCTGCGGGCCGTCGCCCTGGCCGTGGCCGAGCTGGCGCCCGGCGAGGTGCTGGACGCCGACGGCCTGCCCGTCGACCGCTACGCGCTCTGACCCGCTCGTCCGGCCCGCACCCGCGCGACCGGTGGACGCTCGACGAGGCCGACCTCGGTGTCGACCACCTCGTGGCCGACCGAGGTGAACTGGCGGATCCCGGTGCCCTCCGGCTCGCGGCCGAACCGGCGCATCGCCGTCCCGAGCACCTCGGTGGCCATCACGCCGAGCGCGTCCTGCGACTGCTGCCGGTGCGTGCGGGTGCCGAGGTCGACCTGGGCCAGCGCCTGCACTCCGTGCGCCTCGACGGTGTCGAGCAGCACCGCGATCTCCACCCCGTACCCGGTGGGGAACGGCAGGCTCTCCAGCAGGGAGCGGCGACCCGCCCACTCGCCGGCCCGCGGCTGCACCAGACCCGCCAGCTCCGGGCGGTACAGCCCGAGCAGGGGACGCGCCACCAGCTCGGTGACCCGGCCGCCGTAGCCGGTGACGCTGCCGTCGTCCTCGATCAGCGGTCGGTCGTAGAAGCCCTTGACCAGCAGCGTCTCCGGCCGGGTGAGCAACGGGCCGAGCAGACCCGTGACGTAGTGCGGGCCGGCGTCGAGCAGGTCGGCGTCGC
>JBQGDU010000121.1:0-3120 GCA_052039245.1 Aeromicrobium sp.
GAGGTCGATGTGGACCCGGAGCCGGTCCGTCGGGGCGGGATCGGGAAGGGGCTCCAGCAGGTGGCGCAGGTGAGTCGTGACTCGTCGCCCCTGGCCGTCCACCACCGTCGCGGCGATCCTCGAACGTCCCGGCGGGAGCACGCCACCGGGGACCTCCGCGGTCCACCGCACCCCGGACGTCTCGGCGGGGACGCTCGTCGGCTCGGCGTCCGGCCGCAGCAGCTGGACGGAGGTCACGGCTCCTTCGGAGAGGGAGCCGGAGAGCCGCAGTCGGCCGGGGGCGAGCCGCTCGACCCGTTCGAGCCGGACCTCGCTGCCGCGCAGCAGCGTGACGTCGTCCGCGAGGGCCGCCGGGTCCGACCCCAGGAACTGCCGCACGACGGTGTCGACGTGGGACCGCCACGACGGCCAGGACCTCTCCTGCTCGAGCGCCGCGTGCAGTCGGCGCAGGGCGCGGACGGTCTCCTCGACGGGCAGGGTGTCGTCGTCCAGCAGGTCGTCCAGCGTCGGCAGGACGCCGAAGCGCCAGACATGATCGGCAGGCGGTGAGCACGCGTCGTCCAGGAGCCCGTGCTCGAGGACGCCCGCCCACCCGACCGCGCGGACCGTCGCCGGCTCCCGGTCGTCGGTGAGGGCCGCCGGCTCGGCCAGGGCGTCCGCCCCGGCGGCCACGGCCCCGAACGTGAGCCGCGCGGAGAGCGGCATCCGGGTGTAGAGGTCCGGCCGGAACATCCTCACGAGGTCGCGGCACCGCTCGAGCACCTCGGGTCGGGGAGCCAGGCCCGAGACGTGGCACTGCCGCAGGTAGCGCCCCACCTGGATCCAGGCGTCCTCCTGCAGGACGACGTGGGCGTACTCGTCCCACACCGCCGGCTGGTCGTGTGTCGACAGGATCCGGGCGCACTCGGTCTCCTGCTCCAGATAGCTCAGCAACGACCGCTCGGTGCCGACCTGCGACGACATGGACGACAGTCCCGGCCGCTCGCGGTAGAGGTACACGAAGTCCTCGACGACGCTGATCGGGCGTGCAGCGACGTAGGCCCGGGTCATCGGCACGACGTCGTTGGACCGCGCCACCTCGGGGAACACGATGTCCTGCTCGCGCCACCAGCCGGTGACGAAGACCTTGTTCCAGCACGCCCGGTGGTAGAGCAGCGTCGGCGCCTGATCGATGCCGTCGTGCGTCGCGCTCGTGCGGTAGGCCTCGTGGCGTCGAGAGGGCGACCAGGTGTGCGTCGGGCGGAACTTCAGGAACGACCCGACGGTCATCGGGGCCCCGGTGCGCCGCGACGCTTCCAGGAGGGTCCGGTAGGCACCCCGCGGCACCAGGTCGTCGCCGTCGCAGAAGACCAGGCGGGGAGCCACGGCGAGCGCCGCCCCGACGTTCCTGGCATGGGCGCCCCCACGCAGCCGCGTCTCGACCACGCGCACGGCGCCGGCGCGCTCGGTCGCCCGGACGGCGTCCAGCGTCTCGTCGGTGCAGTGGTCCACCACGATCACGACGTCGAGCACGAGACCCTGGTCGGCCAACGACTCCAGCGTCTGCCCGATCCACGGACCGACGTCGTGTGCAGGGACGACGACGCTGAGCTCGGCGCCCTCGGGCGCCGCCGTCTCTGCCGGGGGGTCGAGGACGCGCGACGCCAGCTCCAGCTCGCGTCGCACGACCGCTCGCTCGCGGTGGTCCGTGGTCCCGAGGTCGCGCGCGAGCAGTCGAGCCGAGAGCGCCGGACCGTCCAGGCCCTGGGTGATCGCCCGGTGGGCAGCCTCGACCAGCCATCGGCCGTCTCCGAGCGGGCGGTCCTCGAGCATCACGCCTCCTGCCGGATGGCGCTGGAACGGATCATGATGCAGTCGGACTCCACGAGCCGGGGGAAGTGC
The DNA here is from genome assembly GCA_052039245.1 of Aeromicrobium sp. Taxonomy (GTDB): domain Bacteria; phylum Actinomycetota; class Actinomycetes; order Propionibacteriales; family Nocardioidaceae; genus Aeromicrobium. The sequence goes on from JBQGDU010000121.1 coordinate 1,882, forward strand.
CCGGCGTTGTTCGGCACGATGGCGTTCATCTCAAAGCCCAGCTCCTCGTAGGCGGTGACGGCCTCTCGGAAGTCGGGTGCGCCGGCGTAGAGCCGACGGATCGCCAGCTCGCTCTGCAGGCCCACGAGCTGCTGGACGGCCCGCGGTCCGGAGCGGACCACCGTGAGGTCGTGACCCTGCGTGTCCATCTTCAGGAAGGGGCGTTCGAAGCCGTGGGTCTTCCGCCACCGGTCGAAGGCCGTGTCCAGCGTCTCGGTGCGGACGTCGACGGTCGAGACGACGTGGTTCATGTCCACGAACAGGTCCGTCTCGTCGTGGCGCGGATCCTTCAGGGAGCTGAACTGGTGCTTGGCCATGACGTTCAGCTCGCGACGACCGTCGGCCTCGTCGAGCGCCACCTCCTCCACGTGCCACAGCGGGTCGTCGCGCGCCGCCTCGCGGGCGCGGGCCGCCTCGTCCGGGTTGGGCTCGAAGGAGACGATCAACCCCCGGTAGCCGACCGGGCCCCGCAAGGTGCGGGCGTACTGCCCGCGGTTCGCGCCGACGTCGAAGACGCAGTCGACGTCGAGGTAGCGGAACAGACGCGCGAGCTGGTACTCCTCCCACACGGCGTAGAGCCGGGCCTCGCGCAGCCGGGCGACGGACGTCGCCTCCAGCTCGGCGGCCAGCACCTCACGATCCACCAGCCGCAGGTTGCGCAGGTCCGAGAGCGCCGACCTCAGGCCCCGACGACCGGCACTCGCACCCATGCCGCGAGGTTAGGGACCCCAGGTGAAGAGCCGGTGAACGCTCCTCCTAGTCGTGCTGCAGGCCCGTGGGTGCCACGTGCACCTCGTCCGGACGGTGCGGGTCCAGCAGTCGCTCGTCGGCGTACTGCACCAGCTTGATCCGCTCCATGGCATCCTCGAGCAGCACCCGGTTCGTGCGCAGCATGTCCGAGATGACGAGCAGCGCCACGCAGAGCAGGCTCGCCACGAGCATGCCGACGCCGAAGACCAGCGACTGGATGTTGCCCCCGCCGTTGCCGGTGGAGAACAGGATCAGGAACCGCACGAACGGGATCGCCGCGGCGATCGCGAAGAGTGCCGCGAGCGTCGTGAACACCGCGTACGGCTTGAAGATGAGATAGCTGCGGACGATCGCCTGACCGGACTGCGCCATGTGCTGGAAGATGTTGGAGAACAACCGCGACTCGCGCGTCTTCGGGTTGGTCTTGATCGGGACGCTGGCGATCCGCAG
>JBQGDU010000122.1:0-1533 GCA_052039245.1 Aeromicrobium sp.
GACCCTCGACCGGCTCGCCGCGGCCGGCGTCACCGGGCGGGTCGACCTCGTCCCCGTCCCCTGACCGCCACCGCACCGATCAACACCACGCGGGCCAGCACCGCACTGGCCAGCACCACACTGGCCGCCACCGCCCCCACCACGCAGGAGATCCCATGCAGGAGCAGGAGCTCGCGTCGATCCTCGACGCCGTCCGCACGTTCGTCCGTCAGGAGGTCGTCCCCGCCGAGGACGAGATCGAGGAGTCCGACGCGATTCCGCGGCGGCTGCGGGAGCAGGCCGCGGCGATGGGTCTGTTCGGCTTCTCCATCCCCGAGGAGCACGGCGGACTCGGCCTGAGCATGAGCGAGGAGGTCCGCCTGGTCTTCGAGCTGGGCTGGACCGCCCCCGCCTTCCGCTCGATGTTCGGCACCAACAACGGGATCGCCGGGCAGGTGCTCGTCAACGCCGGCACCGAGCAGCAGCAGAAGGAGTACCTCCCGCGGCTCGCCTCCGGTGAGCTCGTGGCCTCCTTCGCCCTCACCGAGGCCGAGGCCGGGTCCGACCCGAGCGGACTCAGGACCCGCGCACGGCGCGACGGCGACCACTACGTCATCGACGGTCAGAAGCGGTTCATCACCAATGCCGCCGACTCCGACCTGCTGATGATCTTCGCGCGGACCGGCGCACCGGACTCCGGTGCGGCCGGCATCTCGGTCTTCGTGGTGCCCACGGACACGCCCGGCATCACGGTGGGGCCCAAGGACGTCAAGATGGGGCAGCGCGGCGCCGCCACGTCCGAGATCTTCTTCGACAGCGTGCGCGTCCCCGCCGAGGCCCTCGTCGGCGAGCAGGAGGGCGTGGGATTCGCGACGGCGATGGCGTCGCTGTCCAAGGGGCGGCTGCACATCGCCGCGCTGTGCGTCGGCCTGGCCGAGCGACTGGTGGACGAGAGCCTGCAGCACGCGGTCTCCGCGGGCCAGGGCGACAGCAGGCTGGCCGACTTCCAGCTGGTCCAGGGGATGCTGGCCGACAGTCGCACCGAGGCCTACGCCGGCCGGGCGATGGTGATCGAGGCGGCCCGCTCCTACGACGACGGGAGCGACCGTCGTCTCGGGCCGTCGGCGAGCAAGCTGTTCTGCTCGGAGATGGTGGGCCGGGTGGCCGACCGCGCGGTGCAGATCCACGGCGGCCTCGGCTACATGCACACCGTTCCGGTGGAGCGCTTCTACCGTGACGCCCGCCTCTTCCGGCTCTACGAGGGCACGAGCGAGATCCAGCGGGTCATCATCGCCAAGCAGATGCGCCGGGCCGTCCGATGAGCGAGCCCCAGCCGGTGAGCGGCCTGCTCGTGCAGGACCGCGGCAACGTCCGGATCCTGACCCTCGACCAGCCGCAGCGTCGCAACGCCCTCGACCTCGACGACCGCGTCACCCTGCTGGCGGCGCTGCGCGCGGCCGAGGAAGACGACCAGGTCCGGGCGATCGTGCTGACCGGCACCGGTGAGATCTTCTGCTCCGGCGGAGACATCGCCTCCATGTCGCCCGACCCCGA
>JBQGDU010000123.1:0-3793 GCA_052039245.1 Aeromicrobium sp.
GCCTTCAACTCCCCCCAGCTGCTGCAGCTGGCCGGCATCGGCAACCCCGAGCACCTGACCGCCGCAGGAGTGCGGTCGGTCGTCGACCTGCCGGGCGTCGGCGAGAACATGCAGGACCACCTCGAGGTCTACATCCAGCACGAGTGCAAGCAGCCCGTCTCGATCGGTCCCTGGTTCAACTACTGGAAGGCCCCCCGCATCGGCGCGGAGTGGCTCTTCGCCCGCTCCGGCGTCGGCGCCTCGAACCACTTCGAGGCCGGCGGGTTCATCCGCAGCAACGATCAGGTGACCTACCCCAACCTGATGTTCCACTTCCTGCCCATCGCGGTCCGGTACGACGGCTCGCAGACCGCCGCCGAGCACGGCTACCAGGTGCACATCGGACCGATGTACTCCGACGTCCGCGGTCATCTGCGGATCAAGTCCGCCGATCCGTTCCAGCACCCGAGCCTGCAGTTCAACTACCTCTCCACCGAGAACGACCGGCGTGAGTGGATCGAGATGATCCGCGCCGCCCGCGACATCCTCTCCCAGCCGGCCTTCGACGCGTTCGACGCGGGCGAGCTGTCTCCCGGCCCCGCAGTGGAGACCGACGAGGAGATCCTCGACTGGGTCGCCAAGGACGCGGAGACCGCCCTGCATCCGTCCTGCACGGCCAAGATGGGTACCGACGAGCGGAGCGTCGTCGACCCGTCCACGATGAAGGTGCACGGCACGGAAGGGTTGCGGGTGGTCGACGCGTCGGTCTTCCCCTACATCACCAACGGCAACATCTACGCCCCGACGATGATGGTCGCGGAGAAGGCGGCCGACCTCATCGCCGGCAACACCCCCCTGGCGCCCGTCGACGTTCCGTACTACCGGCACGGCGAGGGCACACCACTGTTCCCGGAGGGCGACCCGCGCAACGACGCCGCACCCGGCACCGTGCACGCCTGAGGGCGTGAGGTTCTCCGCCGCAGCACCCGTCACGTGGCCCACGCACTCCGCGTGGGCCACCTGGTGGCGCCATGGCATCGCCGAGCTGTCCACGCTGCGCGTCCTCGACGACGGGTCCGTCGTGCCGCCCGAAGGACGCACGCACGACGAGGACCCCGTGATCACCCTGACCAGCGGGGAGCACCTGCGTCCAGGAGCGCTCTACGTCGCCACCTTCCCCGAGACCGAGAAGCTGACGGCCGCACTCGGCATCGGGGGCACCCCGAACCGACGCCTCGCGCACGCCAGGGTCCGCAACCTCCTGCACCCCGGAAGTCTCACCATCGACCTCGACTCGCTGGACGAGCCGTCGTCCCTGACGCTGCACAGCGACGTCGAGCACGTCGGCGGGCACGCGATCCTGCGGCCGGTCCGTGACGACGCGGCCGACGTCGAGATCCGACTCGACTGGCTCCGGCTGCACTTCCGCGCCTTCGTCCGGTCCACGGGTGCCGCGGAGGAGCTCGTCGTCGAGGGCACGCTGTCCGGTCGCGGACGCTGGCGTCCGGCGCTGGGTCCACTCCTCGCGACCTTGGGCCCGCTGGCCTCACGCGGTGCGCGCGAGATGCTGCAGGAGGCGGCGCGCGGGCTCACCGAGCTCGCCGAGGACCCTGCCGCGGGGCCACTGGACGGCGCGGACCGCAGACGACGCGACGTCGGGCGAGCCGCGCAGCTCATGTCGCACCGAGCGGAGACGGTGGCCGGGGTGATGGCCCAGCGCTCCTGGTGGTCCCGGCGACGCCCCGCGTCGTGGCTGACGGTCCTCGACACGCTCCCCGCCCCGACCTGGCCACCGCACCAGGTGCTGGAGAGCTGGTCTCGCACCGAGCGCCAGCTGCTGCGGGAGTACGTCCACTCGCACCGCCGCGAGCTGCCGACGTGGGTGGGACAAGAGCTCGTGCGTCGGGAGGAGGCGGTCGCCGCGGCGGTCCAGGAGTCCATCGAGGCGCAACGCGACGCCACCGGGCCGGCGACGCATCGTGGCGAGAGCGTCCCCGTCCCCGACGTCCCCTCCCTCGACGAGCAGCTCGACCTGAGCTGGCTCGCGACGCCGCGCACCACCCTGCGTCGGATCCGCGGACGCGACGACCCGAGCATCCCCACGTAGGCGCTCGGCCCGCGGCCTCTCGATCCGGCCGCCAGGAAGCCCTGATACGCCCATCCGACCTGTACTACCGTCATGCCAGCCACCTGAGGAGAATCCCGTGAGCGCACCCGCCGCAGAACGTCCGTCCACCGACGAGTCGCCCGAGCCGGCGTCACGTGTCAACGTCCCCGTCCTCGCCGGGTCCAGCGGCGTCATCATCGCCATCACCGTCTGGGCCCTCATCTCCCCCACCAGCGCATCGGAGGTCCTCGGCACGCTCGTCGGGTGGGCCACGGACTGGTTCGGCTGGTTCTACGTGCTCCTCGCCACCTCCGTGCTCGTGTTCGTGATCTTCATCGCGACCTCGCGGTTCGGGCGCACCAAGCTCGGACCGGAGCACTCGCAGCCGGAGTTCAGCACCTTCGCGTGGGCGTCGATGCTGTTCGCGGCAGGCATCGGCACCGACCTGATGTTCTTCGCCGTCGCGGAGCCGGTCACCCAGTACCTGGCGCCCCCCACGGCGGAGCCGGAGTCCGTGGAGGCAGCCCGCGAGGCGACGATCTGGACGTTGTTCCACTACGGGGTCAGCGGCTGGGGCATGTACGCCCTGATGGGGATGGCACTCGGGTACTTCGCCTACCGCCTCGGGCTGCCGCTGGCCGTACGCTCGGCGCTCACCCCGCTCATCGGCCGTCGTGCCGACGGGCCGATCGGCGACGGCGTCGACCTCGCCGCCGTCCTCGGCACCATCTTCGGCGTCGCCACGACGCTCGGCATCGCCGTCGTCCAGCTCAACTTCGGGTTGAACATGCTCTTCGACGTCCCGATGGGACTCGCCGCGCAGATCGCCCTCATCGTGCTCGGGGTGGGCATGGCCACGCTGTCGGCGGTCTCCGGCGTGGACCGCGGCATCAAGTGGCTCTCCCAGGCCAACGTCATCCTCGCCCTGCTGCTCGCCGTCTGGATCCTGGCCACCGGCCGCACGACCTTCCTGCTCAACGCACTCGTGCTGAACATCGGTGACTTCGTGCGGCTGTTCCCCGACATGACGATGCAGACGTTCGCATTCGACGACACGGGCACCTGGATGTCGGACTGGACACTGTTCTTCTGGGCGTGGTGGATCGCGTGGGCGTCCTTCGTCGGACTGTTCCTGGCGCGCATCTCGCGGGGCCGCACCATCCGCCAGTTCGTGGCAGGCACGCTGATCATCCCGTTCATGTACATCCTGATGTGGATCTCCATCTACGGGAACGCCGCGATCGACCTGGTCCGCGGAGGCAACGCGGACTTCGGCGAGACGGCCATGAACCTGCCGGAGCAGGGCTTCTACTCGATGCTCGCCGAGTACCCGGGCTTCACCTTCATCGCCTCGATCGCGACGTTCGTCGGGCTGCTGTTCTACGTCACCTCGGCCGACTCCGGCGCGCTCATCATGGCGAACCTGTCCTCGCGCATGCGCGACGTCCATGCGGACGCCGGCAGCAGGTTGCGGATCTTCTGGGCGGTCGTGACCGGCGCGCTGACCATCGCCCTGCTCTCGATCGACACCGACGGCAGCGGCATCGCGACGCTGCAGTCGGCCACGATCATCATGGGCATCCCGTTCGCCATCGTGATGGTGCTCGTCATGATCGGGCTGTTCAAGGCGCTGCGCGTCGAGGCGTACCTCGCCGACGCCCGCTCCGGCGTGATGCACGGTGCCCTGTCCGGACGCTCCGTGCCCGA
>JBQGDU010000124.1:0-7427 GCA_052039245.1 Aeromicrobium sp.
CTGGTCGACCACCGGGCCGCCGGCGTCCCCGGTGTCGGCTCATCCTCGTCTCCTCATGTCCGCTGCGCGGCATTCGTCGCTCGGCTGCACCGTGAGAGCCGCGGTCGACGCCTCGCCGACGTCGGAGCGAGGGGCGGCTCTCCCGGCTCATCCTCGTCTCCTCATGTCCGCTGCGCGGCATTCGTCGCTCGGCTGCCCCGCGAGAGCCGCGAGATGCGTCCGGGAGTCCGCCCTGCTGAGCGGTGCGGCTCTCCCGGTTCATCCTCGTCTCCTCATGTAGGCCGTGAAGGCGGCGTGGAGGGGGCGGTTGAGGGGCAGGTCCCACTCGCCGAGGTACTCCACGGCGTCGCCACCGGTGCCGGCCTTGAACTGGATGAGCCCGACGTGCGGGTCGTCGGGGTCGAGGGTGTCGGTGATGCCGCGCATGTCGTAGACGTCGGCGCCGGCGGCGAGCGCGTCGCGCATCATCTGCCACTGGACGGCGTTGGAGCCCCGCACGTCGCGCTTCGCCGTGGTGGAGGCGCCGTAGGAGTACCAGGCGTGCGTGCCGACCCGCACGAGCGTGGTGGCGGCGACGAGGTCGCCCTCGTGGTGGGCGAGGTGCAGGCTCATGCGCTCCGGGTCCTCCCCGTTGAGCGCGTCCCACATGGTCTGGAAGTACGAGAGCGGGCGCGGGGTGAAGTGGTCCCGCTCGGCGGTCTCGACGTAGATCCGGTGGAAGTCGGGCAGGTCCTCGCGGGTCCCGTGCGACGTCTCGACGCCCGCCTTGGCGGCCTTGCGGATGTTGCGGCGCCACTGCTGGTTCATCCCGGCGAGGACCTCGTCCTCGGTGCGGGTCGTGCCGTCCTCGTGGGCCAGCGGCAGCCAGAAGTTGTACTGCGGCTGCCCGGCGGCGAACCCGCCCTCGGTGGCGAGCTGCTTCCACCCCAGGTCGGTGAGCGCGTCGGCGACGTGCGCGTTCTCCGGGACGCTCACGTCGGCGGGGGTCACGCGCAGCGAGCCGAGAGCGTCGTCGGCGATGGCCTGCTTGACGGTGGCGGCGTGCCAGCGGCGGGTGACGACGGGAGGCCCGATCCGGATGCCGAACGCCTTCTGTCGCTTGAGGTGCGCGGCGAGCGGGCCGAGCCAGCGACCGAGGTCCGGGTCGGTCCAGTCGATGGCCGGACCCTCGGGGAGGTAGGCGAGGAACCGCTTGACCTTGGGCACCTGGCGGTACAGCACCAGCCCGGAACCGACGATGCGCTCGGCCGCGCCGTCGGTCTCGAACCAGCCCACGGACTCGCCGCGCCACTCGGCCTTCACCCGTGACCACGCAGGGGTCTGCAGGAAGCTCACGGACGAGCGGTCGGCGATGTGGGCCAGGTGCTCGTCGGCGGAGATGGTGCGGACCCGGAGCTGTGCTGACGTCACGCCGCGAGGCTACCAATCCCTCAAGGACCCGATGGCCCCTGCGCGGCGGCCCGGGCGTGGGCGGCCACGGCGAACAGTGAGTCGGCGGCGAACGTCACGTGGCCGACGGCGACGTGCTCGGGCACGGCGGCACGGACCGCGGCGACGTCGGCCGGGGTCATGCCGCCACACAGCTCCACGAGGGTGACTCCCTCGTCGACGAGGCCCGCTGCGGCGGACGGTGCTGCCGAGGCGTCGGGTACGGGCACGAGGACGGCGCGCACCGTCGGATGCTCCAGGACGGTGCGGTCGCGGGAGGGGTCGGCGTCGGGATGCTCGAAGAGGTAGGCCCAGGTCTGCGAGTTGCTCATGGCTCGATCGTGCGACCTCGAGTGCAGTTGAGGTCAACCGCCGGAGCGACGCCCGTCCGGACAGGTCGGTTAGGCTTACCTCATCTGATGTCCGTCGAGGAGGATCCCATGGCCGTGCGCACGCGCATCGGTACGGTGCTGTCCCGCAGCACCCTCACACCGCACCTCGTGCGGATCACGCTCGAGGTCGGCGACCTGCCCACCACGGGCATCGCCGACGAGTACGTCCGGCTGATGTTCCCGGTGCGGTCCACCGTCGACGGACCGCAGGCGCTGCCCGCCGGCGCAGAAGTCGTCCTGCCCGAGATCGACGACGACTGGAACGTCACGTGGCCGGACGGCGTCGAGCCGCCGGAGTACCGCGTCTACACGATCTCCGACCACCGCTGGGTCGACGGCGTCGCCCAGGTGGACATCGACATCGCCCTGCACGATGCGGGGGTCGGCTCGGACTGGGCTCGCAGAGTCGAGCCCGGGTCGAGGATCGGGTTCGTGGAGCCGCACGGCCTCTACAAGCCGGCGGAGTCGGTGCCGTGGCAGCTGCTGGTCTGTGACATCACGGGCCTGCCGGCCCTGGCCCGGATCCTGCGTGGGCTCGAGGCGGGGCAGCGCGTCGAGGCCGTCGTCGTGCTCACCGACGAGCGCGACCGGATCCCGCTGCCCAGTGCTGCCGACGTCGATGTCGAGTGGGTCGTGGTGGACCGCGACACCGACACCTGTGCCGCTCTCGAGGAGGCCGTCACGGGGCGTGAGCTGCCGCAGGACGGCCCGCGCTACGTCTGGCTCGCCGGGGAGGCGCGCGCGAGCCGGGCGATCCGACGGCACCTGCGTCGCGAGCTCGGCTGGCCGCAGTCCGACTTCTACACCTGTGGCTACTGGCAGATCGAGAAGGAGAAGTGGGACGCGCGCTTCGAGGAGGTCGAGGAGCAGGTCATGGCCGAGGCGCGCAGGGTGCAGGCCGAGCTGGCCGACGACGAGGGCGCCTACCTCGACGCGATCGACGACATCTACGAGAAGGCCGGTCTGTAGTCGACTCACCTCGGGTGTGTGGAGCGGTCGACCATGGCGGTTGATAGCGTCGAGACGTCCACTTTCACAACTCGCAGGGGTGACGAGAGATGTCCAAGAGGATCACGAAGGCCGCGGCCACGACGCTGAGCAGCATGCTGCTCGCGGGAGGTCTGGTGGTCGCCGGTCCGTCCACGGCGACTGCCGATGAGTTCCAGCGGTCGTTCTCGACGTGGGGTGCCAACGCGTTTCACTGCGACGTCCGCACCAAGGATGCCGTCAAGAAGCTGAAGAGCAGGTACCTGCAGGTTCGCGTGCTCCAGAACTGCAAGTACCAGGGCGCGAGCGCACCCAAGGACGCCAAGTACAAGACGCGTATCACCTACAGCGTGCGCGGCTCCAGCGCCTGAGGCCTTCGGGCACCGCACCGTGCCGCAGCGGGGTCTGCGGCCTCAGAGCATGAAACCGTGCGGCGGTGCCGCAGGCGTGACGAGCAGCGTCATGCCTGCCTCCGCCGGGGTCCGGTCGGCCTTGCGGTGGTTGCAGCGCAGGCAGGCGGCGACGGCGTTCTCCCATGACAGCGTGCCGCCTCGGCTGCGCGGGACGATGTGGTCGACCGTGTCCGCGGACCCGCCGCAGTAGCCACAGCGCTGGTCTCGAGCCTTGATGGCCGCCTTGGTGCAGAGGCGGTTGCCGCGGTGGCGCCACCGGGCCACGACGTAACGGACCAGGCGGAGCACCTTGGGGCGGGGGAAGGGGCCGAACGTGCCCTCGTCCTCCTCCTCGATCACCGCGACCTCGCGGACCAGCATCTTGATGGCGTGGCGCAGCGAGACGCGTTGCAGGGGCTCGTAGCTCGCGTTGAGCACCAGGACGTGTGTCTGTGCCATCGGCTGACCTTTCCGGGGCCAGAGTAGCCCGGCGCGCCCGGGTGCGGGGGAGGGCGCGACCTCAGAGCACCCAGAAGAAGCCGGCGACGGTGGGGACCGCGGCGAGCAGCATCCAGGCGGGGGAGAAGATCCGGGCGCCGAGGATGAGGCGCACGCCGACGTACATGAGCGCCGCGACGACCCCGGACAGGATCAGCAGGCCGATCGCCGTGTCGTGTCGGCCCGGCTCGTCGACCACCACCTCGGCGGCGCCGATGAGCCCGAGGACACCGTGGATGACGACGGCGAAGAAGACCAGGGCGCCCACGCGTCGACGGACGCGGTCCAGCGACTCGGTCTCCTCCGCGGACATCGTGCGGGGGGATCCGCCGCGGGGTGCCGGGGTGCTCATCGCACGCCCGCCGGGGCGCGTGCGGCGTCGATGACCTCGTGGAGGACGCGGTTGATCCGGTGCAGATCGTCCTCGTCCATGCCGAAGCGGTCCAGCATCGTCACCGGCACCTGCAGAGCCTGCTCGCGCAGCTCGCGCCCCGCGCTCGTCGGCGAGACGACCATGGTGCGCGCGTCGTCGGTGGAGCGCGTGCGCTCGACGAGCCCTGCGCTCTCCAGTCGCTTCAGCAGCGGGGAGACGGTTCCTGGGTCGAGGTCGAGCAGCCGGCCGATCTCCGCGCCGGTGAGCTCCTCGTGCTGCCACAGCGCCAGCATGACGAGGTACTGCGGGTGGGTGAGGCCGAGCGGCTCGAGCACGGGTCCGTAGGCCGCGACGACGCTGCGGGACGCGACGGCGAGCGCGAAGCAGACCTGGTGCTCCAGTGCGAGGGGATCGTCGGGCATGTCCCCAGGCTACCGCCAGGTCGTTGGTACACCAATGATCTGGGGTGTGACCTGAGCCGACGTGCGAACCCGGTGCTGGTTGGATAGGAAGGGAACCACTCGATGAGCCAGCCGAGGTGATCCGTGAGCGACGTGCACCTGTTCGACGGGTACGGACCCGTCCGCGGGTTCGATGAGATGTTCTCGGAGGCAGAGCTCCGCGGTGAGTACGCCCGCGTGCATGCGGCCTTCCGGGACATGGGCAACGAGGAGATCCGCTCGCGCGCGGAGTCACTCGCCTCGGCGTACCTGGACCAGGGCGTCACGTTCGGCGTCGGCGGCGAGGAACGACCCTTCCCGCTGGACATCGTGCCGCGCATCATCGAGGCGGCCGACTGGCACCACGTCGACGTCGGGGTCCGGCAGCGGGTGCGTGCCCTCGAGGCCTTCCTGGCCGACGTGTACGGCCCGGGAGAGATCTTCGTCGACGACGTGGTGCCGCGCGAGACCGTCCTGACGTCCCCGCACTACCACCGGGTCGTCGCCGGGCTGGAGCCACCGAACGGCGTCCGCGTCCACATCTCCGGCATCGACCTCATCCGCGACGGCGACGGCGCGTTCCGCGTGCTGGAGGACAACTGCCGCGTCCCGTCCGGCGTCTCCTACGTCATGACCAACCGGCCGGCGATGTCGGCCGCCCTGCCGGAGGTCTTCGCCGACCACCGCATCCGCCCGGTGCAGCAGTACTCACGCAACCTGCTCGCCGCGTTGCGCGCCGCCGCCCCGTCGGGCGTGAGCGACCCCAACGTCGTCGTGCTGACGCCGGGCGTGTTCAACTCCGCGTACTTCGAGCACACGCTGCTGGCTCGCACGATGGGCGTCGAGCTCGTCGAGGGTCGCGACCTGGTGTGCCAGCAGGGTCGCGTCTCGATGCGGACGACGCGCGGGCTGGAGCCGGTGCACGTCATCTACCGCCGCATCGACGACGAGTTCCTCGACCCGATGCAGTTCATCCCCGAGTCCGTGCTGGGTGTGCCGGGGCTGGTGAACGCTGCCCGCGCCGGGAACGTCACGATCGCCAACGCGGTGGGCAACGGCGTCGCCGACGACAAGCTCATCTACACCTACGTGCCGGACCTGATCCGCTACTACCTCTCCGAGGAGCCGGTGCTGCAGAACGTCGACACCTGGCGCCTCGGTGACGCCGACCAGCGCGAGGAGGTGCTCGACCGGCTCGACGAGTTCGTGCTCAAGCCGGTCGACGGGTCCGGCGGCAAGGGCATCGTCATCGGCCCGAGCGCGGACGCCGCCGAGCTGGCCGAGCTGCGCACCAAGATCGACGAGGACCCGCGGGCCTGGATCGCCCAGCCGGTCATCTCCCTGTCCACCGTCCCCACCCTCGTGGAGGACGGGATCCGTCCGCGGCACGTGGACCTGAGGCCGTTCGCGGTCAACGACGGCGACGACGTCTACGTCCTGCCCGGCGGCCTGACCCGCGTGGCCCTCCCGGAGGGCGAGCTGATCGTCAACTCCTCGCGCGGCGGCGGGTCCAAGGACACCTGGGTGCTGGCCGACCCGTTCACCCCGGCGGACCCCAAGGACACCGCCGACGAGGACGAGGAGGACGACCTGCGTCGTTCCTCGCAGTCCCAGTCGGACGGGGAGGTGGCCTGATGTCGCGCTGCCTGTCCCCGAGGCCCCCGACCCCCATGCAGTCAGGCTCCCTCACCCGCGTGTCGTCGGGCCTCACCCGCGTGCCCTCGTGCCCCCTCACTCGCTGGTCGAGTAGCGATGGCCGCGAGGAACGAGCCGGTCATCGCGTATCGAGACCACGACGGCCCGGTGCCCGGCCCAGGGGCCACGGTTGGCGACGAGAGGCGGTGGCCTGATGCTGAGCCGGATCGCTGAGCAGATCTTCTGGATCGGCCGCTACCTCGAGCGCGCCGACGACACCGCGCGCATCCTCGACGTCCAGATGCAGGTCCTCGTGGAGGACCCGTCCATCGACGAGGCGCGCTCCTGCGAGCAGCTCCTCACGGTGATGGGCGTGGACGAGGCGCCGGACAACGTCAACCGGTGGACGATCCTGGACCTGCTGGCGCACAACGTCGACTCGCCCAGCTCGATCGCCGCGGCCATCGACGCGTCACGCGAGAGCGCCCGCGGGGTGCGGGAGATCCTCTCCACCGACATCTGGGCGGCCATCAACACCACGTGGCGCGGTCTGCCGGCGGCGCGCACGAGGCGCCCGCCGGACACCTTCGCGTGGGTGCGCAGCCGGATGGCGATGATCAACGGCATCGCCGGGTCCACGATGCCCCGCGACGAGGGCTGGCAGTTCTTCGTGCTCGGGCGGGCGATCGAGCGGGTCGACATGACCGCCCGCATGCTCTCCACCGCGGCACTCGCCACCGACACCCAGATCGCCTGGCCCACCACGCTGCGCGCCTGCGGTGCGTACGAGGCGTTCATCCGCGCCTACCGTGGTCTGGAGGGCGACCGTCAGGCGGCGGAGTTCCTGTTGCTGGACCGTTGGTTCCCGCGCTCGATCGTCTTCTCCCTGCAGGAGGCCGAGCGGGCGCTCAGCCTGTTGGAGGCGCGGGGGCAGCGCTCGGGCTTCGGCGATGAGGCCCAGCGTCTGCTCGGTCGCGCCCGCACGGAGCTGGAGTACCGTCCGCTGGCGGAGATCGTCGAGGAGATGCCCACGGAGATGGAGCGTCTGCAGCGTCGATGTGCCGACGCGAGCGACGCCGTCACGTCGCGCTACTTCTCCCACTCCGACTCCCACGCGTGGACGGGAGGTGCGGGCCTGTGAACGAACGACAGCGGGTGGACCGAGGGGTGGTCGCGTGGCCGGCTCCGTACTCTTGCAGCTTCTCCACGGAGGTGGCGTCGTGAGTGAGCGACAGTTCAGCGAGCCGGGCCGGATGCAGCTGCGGATCAAGCACACGTCCGG
>JBQGDU010000125.1:0-2170 GCA_052039245.1 Aeromicrobium sp.
GGTGCTGTCGTCCTTGACCCACAGCGTGCGCAGTCCCAGCTCGGCGGCGAGATTGTCCGCCCGGAGCAGGCGCGTGAAGCCCGGCTCGGTGTTGGGGCTGGACTCGATGTCGTCGGGGACCGGCAGCAGCGCCTTGTAACGCCAGATGTTGTTCGGCCCGCTCTCGATCTGCTCGCGGGTGACGGTACCGAACTCGTAGCCGATCTCCAGCGGTCCGAAGCACTCGTGGCAGGCGTAGAACGGGCCGAGCGGGCGGGTCGTGCCGCACTCGCGACACACGAGCTCTCGGGCCGGGCCGAACGCTCCCTCGCGCAGGGTCGTACCGGTGCCGGCGGTGTCAGTACCTGACGTCTCCGTACCGGTGGGTGGGGCGGTGGTGGTGCTCACTCGGGCCTCCTGGTCATCTGTTCCCGGTCACCCTCGTGCCGGGACGGAATTAGCACCTGGCTCTCCTGAGAGCTGGTTGCTGGGGTGTCGTCGGGCCGTGTCCCTCTACCCCTCGTGATGAGCAGGACCAGCCTACGCAGCGTCTCACCATGCGTCCAATCAGTCCGAGGAGCGAGACCGCGTGTCCACAGGTCGACGGTCGCCGCGCCCGTGTCCACAGGGCGAGCGTCGACCGCTCCGCCGGGCCGCGCTGGCCACCTAGCGTCGATGACGTGCCGGATCCCCCGGCACCTGCCCCCAGGAGGTCCCGTGCTCCACTCCCCCGTCCGTCCACTCCGCTCCGTCGCCCGCCCCCTCGTCACGGTGACGGCCCTCGCCGCCGTCACGGGGCTCGCCGTGGGGGCCACGACGCTCGCCGGCGCTGCCGCACTGGGGACCCCCTCGGCGCACGGACGCACCATCGTCGCCGTGGAGGGCGATGCCGCGAACGGCTTCAGCGTCTACCGCCTCGACGGCACCAGCGAGCACCCGCCGACGCGCTCGGAGTCGCTCGCGGAGTGCCAGGAGTACGACGACCCCACCGACGTCGCCGTGTGCGCGGCCGAGGTCCGGACCGAGCTCGAGTGGATCGCCGAGGTGCAGCGCAGCCTGGACTGGGCGGCCGGTCCCCGGACCGAGACGCGTGCCGACGCTCGGTGAGCACCTGTCGTCAGGCGTCGACGGCCTCGGCCCACGCGGTGAGCCAAGCGGCCACCGCGTCGGGTCCGTCGAGGACCAGGTCGGAGCGTTCCACGAGCGCGTCCTGCTCCTCCGACGCCGAGCACACCAGGTAGCCGTCGACTCCCTCCGCGCGCAGTGAGTCGACGGCGTCGAAGGCCGGCAGGTCGCCGAGGGCGTCACCGGCGAAGACCACTCGGCGCGCTGCGGACTCCTCCACGAGCGTCCGCAGCGCCGCCCCCTTGTCCGAGCCGTGCGCCCGCAGCTCGAGCACCTGTCGGCCGGGCTCCACCTCCAGACCGCGCTCGTCGGCGAGCTCGCGGAGCGGCTGCTCGACGGCCCGCAGCACCGCGGGGTCCAGGCCTCGCGTGTGGACGGCGAGCGCCAGCCCCTTGTCCTCGATGCGAGCCCGTCCAGCACCGTGCTCGGCGAGCCAGACGGGCAGCTCCGAGGCCAGCACCTCGATGGCGTCCGGACGGCCGGGCTCGCGGATCCCGCCCGTCGTGGCATCCCACCGCTCGGCGCCGTACTGACCGCAGATCACGAGCTGCCCGAGCCCGGGGAGTCCGTCGAAACCGCCCAGCTCGAGTGCTTGCCGCACCGGTCGGCCGGTGATGACCGCGACGCGGCCCAGACGGGCACCCAGCACCTGCAGCGCCCGCACCGAGTCCGGGTGCGCGAAAGCCCGCGACGGATCGGGGACCACGTGCGAGAGGGTGCCGTCGAAGTCGAGGCCGAGGAGGGTGTCCGAGGGGTCCTCGAGGAGGCGTGGATCGGGATCGATGCCGTGGGAGCGCGCAGGCATGCGCGCCATCATGGCACCGTGACGACCAGCACCGTGAGGCGGTCGCCCGCCATGCCCTGCACGGCCGGTGCAGTGGCCCCGATCCCGAGGTCCTCGGCCAGCAACTCGGCCTCCTCCTCCCGGCCTGCCGGGTAGTGCACGGCGGTCTGCGCCGCGCCCGCTCGCCAGTTGCCGACGCCCAGCAGCGTCCACCCGGACTGCGTCACGCGCCCACCGACCTGGGCGGCGAGCCCCTGCACGCGCGTGGCGTTGAGCACGCTC
>JBQGDU010000126.1:0-5945 GCA_052039245.1 Aeromicrobium sp.
AACATCACCGTCGCCGAGGCCGCGTACGACGTCGTCGTGCACTACTTCGACCTCACCGAGGACGTGCCCACCACCAACCGGGTCGTGGAGCTCAGTGGCGCCCGACCCGACGCCACCGAACGGCCGTCCGGGGCCCGACGCCCCCACCAGGCCTTCGTGCCGCAGTGCGGGCTCGCCCCCGGGCTCATCGGCATCGTCGGCGCCTCGCTGGCGGAGAAGTTCACCGAGATCCGCTCCATCGAGCTCAAGGTCGGTGCTCTGCCGCAGAACCCCACCGGGCTGCTCGGCTACGCATTCAACTGGTCGGCCGAGGGCGTCGTCAACGAGTACCTCAACGACTGCGAGGTGCTGCGCTCGCGACGCCGCCAGATGGTGCCGGCCATGACCGAGAAGGAGCGCGTCTACATCGGCGGCATCGAGCTGGAGGCCGCCCTCACGTCGGGCGGACTTGGCACGATGTGCCAGACCTACGAGGGGCGGGTCAACCGGCTCGACTACAAGACGCTCCGTTACCCGGGGCACTTCCGGCAGATGCACTTCCTGTTCGACGAGCTGAACCTGCGCGAGCGTCGCGACGAGGTCGGCCGGATCCTGGTCGAGGCCAAGCCGCCGGTCAACGACGACATCGTGTACCTGCACGCCGCCGTCGAGGGCGTGAAGGACGGGCAGCCCTTCCGGGAGAATCACGTCCGTGGGTACCTGCCGATGCAGATCGACGGCCGGACGTGGCGCGCGATCAGCTGGACCACGGCCGCCTCGGCCGTGGGCGTCGTCGAGCTCGTCGCCGACGGCGTCCTGCCGCACGAGGGCTTCGTGCGCCAGGAGGACATCAGGCTCACCGACCTGCTCGCCACCGAGTCGGGTCGACTCTTCACCGAGAACCAAGGAGTGACCGCATGAGCGAGCGCCAGCGAGTGAGTGACGAGGCCGGAATGCGGTCACGTTCCTACGCTTCTTTCCTCGAGGACGTGACCGCATGACCGGCGTCAGCACCCGAGCCCGCGAGATCCTGCAGCGTCTGGGGGCCGGTGACCCGTTCGAGGGGGACGCGTCGACGGCCACCGCCCTCGTCGCCCGATCGCCCATCGACGGATCCGTCCTCGGTCACCTCGCCGCCCACTCCGCCGCCGACGTCGCGGCCGCCGTCGGCTCGGCGCAGACCGCGTTCGAGCAGTGGCGCTCGGTGCCCGCCCCGGTGCGGGGTCAGCTGGTGCGCGAGCTGGGCGAGCTGCTGCGCGAGCACAAGGACGACCTCGGGGCCCTGGTGAGCATCGAGGCCGGGAAGATCGTCTCCGAGGGCCTGGGCGAGGTGCAGGAGATGATCGACATCTGTGACCTCGCCGTCGGGCTCTCGCGCCAGCTGCACGGTCTCACGATCGCCACCGAGCGTCCCGGGCACCGGATGATGGAGCAGTGGCACCCCCTCGGCGTCGTCGGCGTCATCAGCGCGTTCAACTTCCCCGTCGCGGTGTGGTCGTGGAACGCCGCTCTCGCCTTCGTGTGCGGCGACGCGGTCGTGTGGAAGCCGTCGGAGAAGACGGTGCTCACCGGCATCGCGTGCCATGCCCTGGTGCGGGAGGCGGCCCGGCGTGCGGGCGCTCCGGAGGGCATCGCCCAGCTCGTGCTCGGGGAGCGTGGGGTGGGGGAGGCACTCGTGGACGATCCGCGGGTCGCGCTCGTCTCGGCGACCGGCTCGACCCGGATGGGCAAGGAGGTGGCGCCGCGCGTGGCCGCCCGCCTCGGTCGCTGTCTGCTGGAGCTCGGCGGCAACAACGCCGCCGTCGTCGCACCCACCGCCGACCTGGACCTCACGGTCCGCGGCATCGCGTTCTCGGCCGTCGGCACGGCGGGCCAGCGCTGCACGTCGCTGCGGCGGGTGATCGTGCACGAGAGCGTCAAGGACGAGCTGGTCGAGCGGCTCGCCAAGGCGTACGAGACGTTGCCCATCGGCTCCCCGCTCGACGCGGGGACCCTCGTCGGCCCGCTCGTCGACGAGGCCGCCACGGCAGCGTTCCTCGCCGCCGTGGAGCAGGCGCAGGCCGACGGTGGTCGGCTCGTCACCGGTGGAACCCGTGTATCTCCGGCAGGGGTGCCGGGCCGGGGGCACCTCCCTGCTCGTAGCGAAGCGGAGAGCTCGGGGGATGGGCGGCAAGAGGGTACAGGTGGTCAGTACGTCCGACCGGCGATCATCGACATGCCTGCGCAGACCGACATCGTGAAGGCCGAGACGTTCGCGCCGCTGCTGTACGTGCTGACGTACTCGACCTTCGAGGAGGCCGTCGCGCTGCACAACGACGTCGCCCAGGGACTGTCGTCGTCGATCTTCACGCTCGACGTGCGCGAGGCAGAGAGCTTCCTCGCGGCGACCGGCTCGGACTGCGGCATCGCCAACGTGAACATCGGACCGTCGGGAGCGGAGATCGGCGGGGCGTTCGGCGGGGAGAAGGAGACCGGCGGAGGGCGTGAGTCCGGATCGGACGCGTGGCGCGCCTACATGCGCCGCCAGACCAACACGGTCAACTACTCCACCGAGCTCCCACTCGCCCAGGGTGAGGAGTTCCAGTGACGTCACCGTCCATCGCTGCCTCTGCAACAGAATGTCGCCGATCCGTCCTGATCGGTGCCGGAGCAACCGACTGAACGGCGAGAAGGTTGCTCAGGCACCGACGAGCGGGCGGGCGGACGAGGCGCCGACGACGCCGACGCAGCTGCGGGCACGGTTCGCGGCGGGCCTCTCGGAGCTGTACGGCACCGAGGTGCCGGCGTACACGACCCTGGTGCGCACATGCGAGGAGATCAACGCCGAGGTGCTCGAGCGGATGGGCGAGGAGGCCGAACGTCTGGGCACCATCGACCGCGTCACGGCCGAGCGGCACGGGGCCATCCGAGTCGGCTCGCCGCAGGAGATCCACCAGGTGGCGCGGGTGTTCGGGGCGTGTGGGATGTACCCCGTGGGCTTCTACGACCTGCGCGAGGCCACGCCGCCGATCCCGGTCGTCTCGACGGCGTTCCGACCCGGCGAGCGCGCCGAGCTGGCCGCCAACCCGTTCCGCGTCTTCACCTCGATGCTCGTGGTGGACGACCGGCGCTTCTTCGACGAGCGCACCGAGACGCAGCTGCGTGAGTTCCTCGACGCCCGCACGCTGTTCCCCGACGAGCTGCTGGAGCTCGCCGACCGGATGGAGACCGACGGCTCACTGCCGGCCGGCGACGCCGACCGCTTCCTGGAGCTGGCCACAGCGTCGTTCGCGCTGTCCGACGAGCCCGTCGACCGCGAGTGGTACGAGCACCTGGAAGCCATCTCGAGCGTCGCGGCCGACATCGGCGGCGTCGCCTCCACGCACATCAACCACCTCACGCCACGCGTCCTCGACATCGACGAGCTGTACCGCCGCATGCAGGAGCAGGGCATCACGATGATCGACCGCATCCAGGGTCCGCCCTCCGCGCCCGTCGACGTGCTGCTGCGCCAGACCTCGTTCCGGGCGCTCGACGAGCCACGCACGTTCCGCGAGCCCGACGGTGGTCTTCGCACGGGGCACCTGCGGGTGCGGTTCGGGGAGGTGGAGGCGCGCGCCGTCGCCCTCACCCGACGCGGCCGCGAGCTCTACGACGAGCACGGCATCGACGCGTTCCCGTCGACGGAGGCCGAGCTGGACGTGCAGGATCTCGCGTACTACGTGCGCGACGATGCAGGTGCGCTCACGCCCATCGTCTACGAGGACTTCCTGCCCAGGTCCGCGGCCGGCATCTTCGCCTCCAACCTCACGAGCGACGGCACGTCCGACGCCTCCCAGCGGGCGAGTGTCCGTGACGCGGCGTGGCTGCAGGACCAGCTCGGTCGCACCCTGCACGACCCCTACGAGCTCTACGACGCGGAGCGCGCGGCGGGGCGTTGACCACCAGAGCCGTCGCATGCCCGACGCTCGACACGCACCGATGGACGCGGTGCTGACGACGAGCTCGACCGACGGTCGCCGCCCGGGCCGAGTGTCGGCCACGGTTCCGTCGGCCCCGACCGGCACAATAGGCGGGTGAGTCTCTACCGGGAGCAGGGTGTCGTGCTGCGCACCCACAAGCTCGGCGAGGCCGACCGCATCATCACCTTCCTGACCCGTGGTCACGGCCTCGTGCGCGCGGTGGGCCGCGGGGTGCGCAAGACGTCGTCGCGCTTCGGCGGCCGGCTCGAGCCGTTCATGCACGTCGACCTCCAGCTCGCCGAGGGTCGCAGTCTCGACGTCATCACGCAGGTCGAGACGTTGTCGGCGTTCTCCCGTGGCCTCGGCGGTGACTACCCGCGCTACACCGCCGGCACCGCCATGCTGGAGACGGCCGAGCGGCTCGTGCACGACGACGGCGAGCCCGCCGTCCAGCAGTACCAGCTCCTCGTCGGGGCCCTGCGGGCCCTCACCGCGGGCGAGCTGTCCGCGGCCTGGGTGCTGGACTCCTACCAGCTTCGCGCCCTCGCCGTCGCCGGTTACGCACCGAGCTTCTCCGGCTGCGCCCGCTGCGGTCTGGAGGGTCCGCACCGGCACTTCCACGCACCGTCCGGCGGCATGCTGTGCGACGGCTGCCGCGTGCCCGGTTCGGCGGCACCGTCCGCGCCCACCGTCGCGCTGCTCGCTGCCCTGCTGAGCGGCGACTGGACCGTCGTGCGCATCGCCGACGACCGCTCCCGTCGGGAGGCCACGGGCCTGGTCAGCTCCTACCTCTCCTGGCACCTCGAGCGCGGGCTGCGCTCGCTGAGCCACGTGGACCGCTGATGGCGCGCCGCCACCCCGAGCGGCTGCGTCCCCGCGAGCCACGCAGCCCCGAGCCGCACCCGTCCGGTGCCCGACCGCCGGCGCTCTCGCCGGAGCAGGTCCCCCGACACGTCGCCGTCGTCATGGACGGCAACGGCCGTTGGGCCAAGGCGCGCGGGCTGCCCCGCACGGAGGGCCACAAGATGGGCGAGTTCGCGCTGCTCGACGTCGTCAAGGGCGCCATCGAGCTCGGCATCGAGGCGGTGAGCGTCTACGCCTTCTCCACCGAGAACTGGAAGCGCTCGCCCGATGAGGTCCGCTTCCTCATGGGCTTCAACCGTGACGTCGTGCACCGCCGCCGCGACGAGATGCACGACCTCGGAGTCCGCGTCCGGTGGGCGGGCCGTCCACGTCGCCTGTGGCGCAGCGTCATCGACGAGCTGGAGTACGCCGAGCGGCTCACCCGCCACAACGACGTCATCAGCCTGACGATGTGCGTCAACTACGGCGGTCGCGCGGAGATCGCCGACGCTGCCGCCGCGCTGGCGCGCGACGTGCAGGCCGGGAAGGTCGATCCGGACCGAGTCACCGAGCGCACGTTCGCCCGTTACCTGGATGAGCCGGACCTGCCCGACGTCGATCTGTTCTGGCGCACCTCGGGGGAGCACCGGACCAGCAACTTCCTGCCCTGGCAGTCGGCCTACGCTGAGCTCGTGTTCACCGACATCGCCTGGCCCGACGTCGACCGGCTCGCTCTGTGGGCGGCGGTCGAGGAGTACGCCACCCGTCAGCGTCGGTTCGGGTCGGCGTGAGCGCCCGCAAGCCGGGTGATCAGCCGCGTCGGCTGCTCACCGACTGGACCACGACGGCCGGGGTGGCCGGTGACGGACTGCTCGCGCTCGTCGCGGGCGACGGGGTCACGCCGGAGGGCATCCACCTGGCCACTCTCGGGTACGAGGTGTTCGTGCTCGGCGCGGGAGAGGACCTGGCCCGGGTGCACCCCGTGGCGGCCGCGGCCGACGCGCTGCCGCAGGAGTGGCAGGGCCGGTTCGCGCTCGTGGTCACCTTCGACCCTTCGCTGGTCCCGGAGCTCGCGTCCGCTGTCGCCGGCGGTGGGCTCGTCGTCGCGATCGGTGACGCCGGTCAGGACGTGCAGCTCGGCGGGCTCGCCGAGGTGCTCCGCGAGCAGGGTCCCGACCCCGA
>JBQGDU010000127.1:0-11061 GCA_052039245.1 Aeromicrobium sp.
CCGCCGTCCCCTCCGGCGCCTCCACCGGACAGTTCGAGGCCGTCGAGCTGCGTGACGGCGGCAAGCGTTACCTCGGCAAGGGCGTGCAGAAGGCGGTCGGCGCCGTCAACGGCAAGATCGCCGCGGCCCTCGCCGGCTTCGACGCCGACGACCAGCGTGCCGTCGACGCCGCGATGCTCGACCTCGACGGCAGCGACAACAAGGCCAAGCTCGGTGCCAACGCCATCCTCGGCGTCTCGCTCGCGACGGCCAAGGCAGCGGCCGAGTCGGCCCGCCTCCCGCTCTACCGCTACGTCGGCGGCCCCAACGCCCACGTGCTGCCCGTGCCGATGATGAACATCCTCAACGGCGGCGCCCACGCCGACTCCAACGTCGACGTGCAGGAGTTCATGATCGCCCCGATCGGCGCGCCGACGTTCGCGGAGGCCCTGCGTCAGGGCACCGAGGTCTACCACGCGCTCAAGTCCGTCCTGAAGGCCGAGGGCCTGTCCACGGGGCTGGGCGACGAAGGCGGATTCGCGCCGAACCTGTCCTCCAACCGGGCCGCGCTGGAGCTCATCGCCCGCGCCGTGGAGGAGGCCGGACTCACGCTGGGCACGGACATCGGCCTCGCGCTCGACGTCGCCTCCAGCGAGTTCTTCGAGGGCGGCACGTACACCTTCGAGGGCGCCGGCAAGAGCGCCACGGAGATGGCCGCCTACTACGGCGGTCTCGTCGACGACTTCCCGATCGTCTCCATCGAGGATCCGCTCGATGAGGAGGACTGGGACGGCTGGGTGGCGCTCACCGAGGCGGTCGGCGACCGCGTCCAGCTCGTCGGCGACGACCTGTTCGTCACCAACGTCGACCGACTCAGCCGAGGCATCGAGATCGGCGCCGCGAACGCGATGCTCGTCAAGGTCAACCAGATCGGCTCGCTCACCGAGACGCTCGACGCCGTGGAGCTGGCGCATCGTCACGGCTTCGCCAACATGATGAGCCACCGTTCCGGCGAGACCGAGGACACCACCATCGCCGACCTGGCGGTCGCCACGAACTGCGGGCAGATCAAGACCGGTGCCCCGGCTCGTTCGGACCGGGTCGCCAAGTACAACCAGCTGCTGCGGATCGAGGAGGAGCTGGGCGGGGCTGCCGAATACGCCGGCCTGTCCGCCTTCCCTCGACTCGTCACGGAGTGACCACCCGATGAGCGGTGCGCGAGGCCCGGGTCGGCCGTCCTCCAGACGGCCGGGCGGCTCGCGCCCGGGACGTCGCCCCGGCACCCCGAGAGCGGCCGCCTCAGGGCGGCCGGCCAAGGGACGCCGTGCGCCGCAGTTCACCACCCGGGCCGTCCTGCTGATGTCGGTGCTGCTCCTGCTGCTCGCGTCGTACACGTCGTCGCTGCACGCCTGGTGGCAGCAGCGGGGGGAGATCCAGTCGCTCAAGGCCGAGAAGGCGATGCGTGAGGCGGCCATCGAGGAGCTCACCGACACCCAGGCCCGGTGGGAGGACCCCGCATTCATCGAGGCGCAGGCGCGTGAGCGCTTCGGGTGGGTCATGCCTGGGGAGGTGGGGTACCGCGTCATCGGTGCCGACGGCCAGGTGCAGGGCGACGTTCCCGAGCTCGACGAGCCGCCTGACCCCGCGCAGCGGCCCTGGTACTCCACGCTGTGGGGCAGCACGCGGGACGCCGGCGTCCCGCCGGAGGTCTCCGAGGAGCGGCCCGACCCCGACGACGTGCTGGGGGACGAGTGAGCGTAGCCCAGCACGACCTGGATGCCGTCGCCGAGCAGCTCGGCCGGCCGCCTCGTGGCACGCTCGAGGTCTCCGCGCGGTGTCCGTCGGGTCATCCCTGCGTCGTCAAGACCGAACCGCGGCTCCCCGACGGCACCCCGTTCCCGACGCTGTTCTACGTCACCTGCCCGCGGCTGGCGGGGGCCATCGGGACCCTGGAGGCCTCGGGCCTGATGGCGGACATGACGGCCCGCCTCGGGGTGGACGCGGCCCTGACCGCCCGGTACGCCGCAGCGCACGAGGACTATCTCGCGGAGCGGGAGGCCATCGCACACGTGCCGGAGATCGAGGGCATCAGTGCCGGCGGCATGCCCACCCGGGTGAAGTGTCTGCACGTGCTCGTCGGGCACGCGCTGGCCAAGGGGCCTGGCCACAACCCCCTCGGGGACGAGGCGATCGAGCTGCTGGGGGACTACTGGGGCCAGTCCGCGTGTGCCCCCGCCGAGGCGTGAACCGACCCCGGTGACCGTCCCCGACGAGGTGCTCTCGGCGTGCCGACGTGCGCGCAGGATCGTCGTCCTGACCGGGGCCGGCATGTCCGCGGAGAGTGGACTCGCCACCTTCCGGCAGCCTGCGCCACCTGCCGGCCACGGCCGGGCGACCCCGCCGCGGGAGGGGCTCTGGTCGCAGTTCCGGCCCGAGGAGCTCGCCACCCCCGAAGCGTGGCGGGCGGACCGAGACCTCGTGTGGGCCTGGTACCAGTGGCGCACGCGGCAGGTGCTGCAGGCCGAGCCGAACGCCGGGCACCACGCCCTCGCTCGGTGGCCCGTCGACGGCACGATCGACGTCGTCACCCAGAACGTCGACGACCTGCACGAACGCGGTGGGAGCCGCGGGGTGCTCCACCTGCACGGCAGCCTCCTCGCACCACGGTGTGAGGACTGCGGAGCCGCGGCCGACGTCGCCGTCCTCGACGAGGAAATCCCCGAACGTCTTCCGCCGCCGCGGTGTCACCACTGCCGCGCGGCCGTGCGGCCCGGGGTGGTGTGGTTCGGCGAGGCGGTGCCGGCGATCGACGCGGCGGTCGACCTCGTCCGTGGAGCCGAGGTCCTGCTCGTCGTCGGCACCTCCGGCGTCGTGCACCCGGCGGCAGGACTCGCCGACCTCGCGCTCGGGGCGGGCGCGCGTGTCGTCGAGATCAACCCCGAGGCGCTGGAGCAGGAAGGGCGCGTCGCGTGGCGGATCACGGCGGCGGTCGGCCTGCCTGAACTCGTGGACGCGCTCGGCCGATGACCCGGGGGCGCCGGGGACGACCGGCGCGGCCGATAGGGTCGGCCCATGTCGGATGCCTGTCGTGTCTCCGCGATCGACTGCGGGACCAACTCGATCAGACTGCTCGTCACGGACGTCCTGGGTGACCACAAGCGCGACGTGGTTCGGGAGATGCGGGTGGTGCGCCTCGGGCAGGACATCGACCGCACCGGTCGGTTCGCGCAGGAGGCGCTGGAGCGCACGTTGCAGGTCACGCGCGAGTACGGCGAGCTGACCACGATGCTCGGTGCATCGCGGGTCCGGTTCTGCGCCACGTCGGCCGCGCGTGACGCCGAGAACGGCGACGAGCTGCTCGAGGGCGTCCGCTCCATCCTCGGTGTGGAGGCCGAGGTGCTGTCCGGTGAGCAGGAGGCGGCCGCGTCGTTCCTCGGCGCCACGCGTGACCTCGTGGACGTCGACGCCCTGGTGATGGACCTCGGGGGAGGGTCCACCGAGCTCGTCACGGGCCGCAACCGCACCGTCGACTGGGCGCGCTCGCTCGATGTCGGCTCAGTGCGTCTCACCGAGCGATTCCTGCACAACGACCCGCCGCACGTCTCAGAGATCTCCGAGTGCATCGCCCATCTCGACGCCGTCCTGGCGCCGGTGGTCTCCGAGCTCGCACCGGTGGGATCGCTCGTCGGCGTGGCGGGCACCGTCACCACCGTGGCGGCGCACTCCCTGGGACTCCCGACCTACGACTCCACGGCCATCCACGGTGCGCGGCTCGACGTCGACGACGTGCGTCAGGCGTGCCTCAACCTCGTGCAGATGTCGGTGGCCGACCGGCGGGCCCTGCCGTTCATGCACCCGGGTCGCGCCGACGTGATCGGCGCCGGCGCGCTGATCCTGGACCGGCTGCTCGACGTCCTCCCGCTCCAGACCGACGTCGTCACGGTGAGTGAGCACGACATCCTCGACGGCATCGCCTGGGAAGCGGCCATGCGCGCCACCTGACCCGCCCGGGACGAACGATGATGCGTCGCGCCGGGGTGGACGAACGATGATGCGTTCGGCCGGGCCCTCGGTCCGGATGCCTCATGGTCCGCCCCGCGATCACGGCCGCCGACCGATCGATGATGCGTCGCGCCCTTCTCGCGGGCCGGATGCCTCATCGTTCGTCCAGCCCCGGCATGATCGAGCCATGACGCTTCGCCTCAGCCTTCCCGACCAGCAGACCCTCGACCGCTACTCCGACCTGGCCGACGTCGAGCTGGTGCTGTGGGACTTCGAGTCGGCGCCGCCGGACGGTGCGCCGCTCGACCTCGCCGTCCGGCCCTACGTGCTGTCCGGCGACCTCTCCGTGCTGGACCCCGACCGCATCCGCGCGGTGCAGACCCAGGCGCTCGGGTTCGACGACGCGATCGGGAACATCCCCGAGGGCATCACCTGGTGCAACGCCGTCGGTGTCCACGAGGGGCCGACGGCCGAGATCGCGATGGCGTTGCTGCTCGCGGCACAGCGCGGCGTCGACGACTTCGCCCGCGCGATGCCCGAGGGCCGGTGGGAGCAACGGCCCATGCGCCCCGGACTGCTCGGCTCCCGCGTCCTGCTGCTCGGGTACGGCGGCATCGGCGTGGAGCTGCATCGTCGGCTGGAGCCGTTCGGCGTGGACGTCACCCGGGTCGCCTCCCGGCGTCGTGAGGACGAGCACGGTGTCGTCCACGGCACCGACGAGCTGCCGGATCTCCTGCCCGAGGCCGACGTCGTCGTGGTGGCCGTCCCGTACTCGGAGGCCACGCACCACCTCATCGACGACGACGTCCTCTCCGCGATGGCCGACGGGGCACTGCTCGTGAACGTCGCACGGGGCAAGGTGGCCGACACCGACGCTCTCCTGAGGCACGCGGCCGCCGGACACGTCCGCATCGCGTCCGACGTGTGGGACCCGGAGCCGCTGCCCGCGGACCACCCCCTGTGGACGACGCCCGGGGTGCTCGTCTCCCCGCACGTGGGCGGTGCGGTGACGACGTGGGCCGACCGGGTCGAGTCGCTGGTCCGGCGGCAGGTGGCGCACCTGCAGGCGGGCGAGCCGCTGGAATGCGTCGTCGACGTCTCCGGTTGACCCTGAAGGACCACACCACGCAACCACTCGGAGGACCTGTGCAGCACCGCACCATCGGGAGCACCACCGTCAGCGCCATCGGACTCGGCGGCATGCCGATGTCGATCGAGGGCCGACCCGACCGTGAGCGCTCGATCGCCACCGTCCACGCATCGCTCGACGCCGGCGTCACGTTCATCGACACCGCGGACGCGTATCACCGCGACGCCGGGGAGGTCGGCCACAACGAGGAGCTGATCGCCGAGGCGCTGGCCTCGCACGCCGGCGGCAAGGACGTCCTGGTGGCGACGAAGGGCGGCCACCTGCGACCGGGGGACGGTTCCTGGACGCAGAACGGGCGGCCGGACTACCTCAAGGAGGCGGCGAAGGCCTCGGCCCGACGCCTCGGTGTCGACGCGATCGGTCTGTACCAGTTCCACCGCCCCGAACCGGACGTCCCCCTCGCGGAGTCGGTGGGAGCGCTCGCGGAGCTGCTCGAGGAGGGCGTCATCCAGCAGGCGGGCATCTCCAACGCCACGATCGCGCAGATCGACGAGGCCAACGAGGTGCTCGGCGGACGGCTCGCGTCGGTGCAGAACCAGTTCTCGCCGGCATTCCTGTCAAGCCGCCCGGAGCTGGAGCACTGTGCGGACCTCGGCGTCGCGTTCCTGCCCTGGAGCCCGTTCGGTGGCATCAAGAAGGCTGGTGACCTCGGTGCGAACCACTCCGCCTTCCAGACCGTCGCCGACGAACGCGGTGTGAGCCCCTACCAGGTGGCCCTCGCGTGGCACCTGCAGCTGGCGCCGGTGGTCGTGCCGATCCCCGGAGCGTCCCGTCCGGAGTCCGCCACGGACTCTGCCGCGGCAGCGGAACTGCAGCTGAGCGACGACGAGGTCGCACGCATCGAGCAAGCGCTGGCCTGATCGCGCCCCGGTGAGGACCGCAGGTGGACGAACGATGATGTGTCGCGCCCATCGGCGGGCGTACCGCATCATCGTTCGTCCCCGCCCGACGCTGTGGGGGCGGCTCCCGTAGCCCAACTGGCAGAGGCAGGCGGCTTAAACCCGCCCCAGTGTGGGTTCGAACCCCACCGGGAGCACGTCGGGTCGGTCGAGCCGCGCACGTCTGACGGTGCAGGTCGCCAGGGCGACCGAGCGTGACGACGAGCGCGGCATCGGCCGAAGGTCTCGGCTGAAGTAGACCGACGGCCGACGTGCCCGGCGTCGCGCTGTCCTATCGTCGTGGACATGCAAGCCATCGCCCACCTGTCCATCGGCACCCTCCTCGTCGTCGTGGGGATCGTGCTCGCCCTCGGCTTCGCCGACGCGGAGTTCCTGTGGTTCACGGGGCGACCGCTCGGCGTCGTGCTCGTGATCGTCGGCGTGTTCGACGTCGTCCAGGGCGTCCGGGAGCACCGGAAGCAGCCCGCGGGCGAGTAGCCCCGGGAACCCAGGTCGGGACCCTGCGCGCGGGTGGACCGAGCGATGCGCCAGTCTTTCCCCATGAGCTGGCAGCTGCACGGGGACGGACGCAACGTCGACGCGGGCGAGATCGTCGCCCCGAATGAACGGCTGAGCTGGTTCCGGACCCTCGGGTTCGGGATGCAGCACGTCGTGGCGATGTTCGGAGCGACGTTCATCGTGCCGCTCGAGACCGGCTTCCCAGCGTCCGCGACGCTGTTCTTCTCCGGCGTCGGCACGCTGCTGTTCCTCCTCATCACCGGCAACCGACTGCCCAGCTACCTCGGCTCGTCGTTCGCGTTCATCGCGCCCATCACGGCGGCAACGGCAGCCGGAACGACGGGAGAGGCCCTGTTCGGCGTTCTCGCGGTCGGTGTTCTGCTCGCGGTGATCGGCGTGATCGTGGCCGTCGCCGGAACCGGCTGGATCAATGCCCTCATGCCACCCGTGGTGGTGGGTGCGATCGTCGCGCTCATCGGCTTCAACCTCTCCGGCGTCGCCACCGGCAACTTCCAGTCCGCGCCGTGGACCGCGTTCGTGACGCTGGTCGTGGTGGTCCTGACGGCCGTCGTCTTCACCGGTCTGCTGGCGCGGCTGGCGATCGTCGTCGGTGTCGTCTGCGGGTATGTCTTCGCGGCGGCTGCCGGAGTCATCGACTTCACGAGGGTCGAGGAGGCAGCGTGGTTCGGGTGGCCGGACTTCGGTTCTCCCGAGGTCGCGTGGCACATCGTGCCGGCCTTCCTGCCGGTGGTGCTCGTGCTGGTCGCCGAGAACGTCGGTCACGTGCGCAGTGTCGCCAATCTCGCCGAGGACGACTCCATCAATCGCCTGACCGGTCGTGCACTCCTGGCTGACGGCCTCGCCACGACGCTCGCCGGCGCAGGCGGCGGCTCGGGTACCACGACGTACGGCGAGAACATCGGCGTCATGGCCGCCACCCGCGTCTACTCCACCGCCGCCTACTGGGTGGCCGGCGCCTTCGCCATCTTCCTGGGCCTCTCGCCCAAGGTCGGTGAGCTCATCTTCACGATCCCCGGCGGTGTGCTCGGCGGCGTCACCGTGGCCTTGTACGGCCTGATCGGCATCATTGGCATCAAGATCTGGATCGACAACGGCGTGGACTTCTCCCGCCCGGTCAACCAGTTCACCGCCGCGGTGGCGCTCGTGATCGGCATCGGCAACCTCACCCTCACGGCCGGCAGCCTGGAGTTCACCGGGATCGCCCTCGGCTCGATCGCGGCCGTCGTCGTCTACCACGCGATGGCGCAGATCGAGCGTCTGCGCGGGACGGCGCCGGAGCCGCCCGTCGTCAGCTGATCGGACGCGCCTGCAGGTCGTGGATCTCGCGACCCTTGGCGATGCCCTTGTTCTCGAACCGCGTGACGGGCCGCCCCTCGTACCGATCGCAGCGTCCACCCTCGACGGCGTCGGACTCGGCGATGACGCGCTCCATCTGGTCGGCGTAGTCGGCCCAGTCCGTGGCCATGCGCCAGACTCCACCGGGCTCGAGCACGCGGGCCACCTGCCGGGTGAACGGCACCGTGATCATGCGGCGCTTGTGGTGCTTCAGCTTGTGCCACGGGTCCGGGAACCACGTGTGGAGCTCACGGACGCCGTGCTCGGGCAGCCACGTGGCGAGCGCCTCGGGGGCATTGACCTCGGCCACCCGTACGTTCTCGATGCCCTCGCGGCGGATGGTCAGCAGCGTCTGGGCCAGTCCGGGGATCCACACCTCGAGCGCGAGGAAGTCGACGTCCGGGCGGGCCAGTGCGGCGGCACACACCGTGTCCCCGTGCCCGGACCCGATCTCGACGACGAGGGGGGCCTGCCGGCCGAACGTCGCCGTGGCGTCGAAGCGCACCTCGGGGTCGACGGAGGTGCTGGCGCCGGCGCGCGGGACGTCGAGCACGAAGCGCTCGCCGATCTCGTCCCACACCCGCTGCTGACGCTCCTTGAGCCGTCCTCCGCGTCGGGTGAAGGAGAGGGGAGTGGTGCGGTGCGGCCGCTCGTTCTCGCCGGGGTCGTGCATGAGGCGACACCCTATGCCGAGCTGAGAAGTCGGAGACTGGGCGGGTCCCGGGGGTGTGGTCTGGACCTCACCTGCGTACACCGAGGCCGAGGAGGAGAAGACGAGACGCGGAGGTCCGGTCTCGGCGAGCGCGGCGGCGAGCTCCAACGAGCCGGTGACGTTCTCGCGGTAGTAGGCGATGGGCTCCCGCACGGACTCCGGGACCTCGATCCGAGCCGCCATGTGGAGCACGGCCTCGATGTCCGGGTGCTCGGTGAGGATGCGTCGGAGCAGGTGATGGTCCGCGACCTCGCCGCGGTAGAAGATCCTGCCGCGGACGAAGGCCGGGTGCCCGCGCACGAGGGAGTCGAGCACGATCGGCACGTGACCGGCGTGCTCGAGGGCCGACGCGGTGGTCGACCCGATGTACCCGGCACCGCCGGTGATCAAGACCTTCATGACCCTCTGGTGCAGCGGCGGCGCCGATTTGATCCACCCGATCGACCGAAAGTCGGTTTCATGCTGAAACCATCGGGTTCCGGGATCAAAATCCGGTGCTCGCACGTTATGTAGAGTGAACCCACCAGACCCCCTTGGTGGGGCCGCACACTTCATTCCCGGAGGGAACGATGCAGAGCAAGAATCCCGTCTTCGCCCGATCCGAGGGGTTCAACGGCCGTGGGTCCACGGCCACGTCCTCGCCTGCCGACTGGCGAATCGACCTCGACGGCGCCACCCAGGGCACCCAGCCCAGCCCCGGCGTCGTCGACACCGATCGGATGACGCTGTCCAGCGTCATCGAGAAGACCGCCATCACCCTGGGTCTGGTCGTCGTCGCCGCAGCCGTCACGTGGTTCGTCACCGGTGACCTCGCCGCCACCGACTCGGCCGAGCAGCAGCGCAACATGGCGCTGCTGGGCGGTCTCGCGATGGTCGGCGTCTTCGGTGGCCTGGCTCTGTCGTTGGTCAACTCCTTCAAGAAGGTCGTCAGCCCGCCGCTCGTGCTCGCCTACGCGGCCGTCCAGGGCATCTTCGTCGGCGCCCTGTCCAAGATGATCGCGTTCTACGTCGTCGGCGATCCCGGCGTCGTGTTCCAGGCGGTGCTCGGCACGTTCGTCGCCGCCGGCGCCACGCTGGCCGCCTACAAGTTCTTCAACATCCAGGTCACGGACAAGTTCCGCAAGACCATGGGCATCGCCCTGGTCAGCGTCTTCGGCATCATGCTCGTGAACTTCGGCCTGAGCATGTTCGGCGTGCTGGAGTCCGGCGGACTCCGCGGCTTCAACACCCTGGGCCTGGTCGTCTCGATCGGCCTCGCGGTGCTCGCCATCTTCACGCTGATCCTCGACTTCGACCAGGTGGAGCGGGGTGTCGAGGCCGGTCTGCCGCAGCGCGAGTCCTGGCGGGCGGCCTTCGGTCTCACGGTCACGCTCGTGTGGCTCTACATCGAGTTGCTGCGGATCCTGGCGATCTTCTACAGCAACGACTGACCCGCTCAGTCAACGTACGCACGGCCGGTCCCGCAAGGGGCCGGCCGTTCGTTGTTCGTCGGCGGAGATGCATCCGCCGTTCCCGCGGCGGCACGGATCAGCCGCGTCCGCGGCAGCACGCCTCAGCCGCGTCCGCGGCGGAGCACCCGCGCCCAGCGGCCCTGTCGGGTCACCTCGGTGCCCGGGCGACGCCCGGCTCGCTCCGCGGCCTCGGTGAGGGTGACGGAACCGGGGCGGCCACCGGCGTGGGAGACGGCGAAGTCACGGTCACGCTCTCGCCACGCGGCCGCGAGCGAAGGGACGAGGACCGAGACCATGTTGGCGTAACCGGTCTCGGACGGATGGAAGCGGTCCTCGCCGAACATGATGTCCGACTTCTCGGCAAAGAGCTGCCCGAGCAGGTCGCCGAGGGAGACGGCACGACCTCCGGCGCGCACCACGGCCACGGTCTGCTTGCGTGCCAAGGAACGGCTCTTGCGGCGAGCGAGGTGGCGCAGCGGCTGCGGGATGGGCTCGATCGTGCCGAGGTCGGGGCACGTCCCGACGACGACGAGCGCGCCCGACTCCCTGAGCCGTGCGACGGCCGCGGCGAGCAAGCGGGTGGAGGCGTACGACGGGACCCGGTGGGTCACGTCGTTGGCGCCGATGACGATGACCACGAGGTCGGGCTCGTGCTCCAGGCCCGCCTCGATCTGCTCGCGAAGGTCGGACGTCTGGGCACCCACCACCGCCTCGGACCGGATGTCGACGGGTCGGTCCAGGACGTGGGAGAGGCCGATGCCGACCATGGCAGGCGGAGTGGCGTCGGCCGTGTGCATCCCGTACCCCACCGCGGCGGAGTCGCCGAGCACCAGCACGCGCAGCGGTGCGCCAGGGAGGTCGTCGCCGTAGACGCCGTCCGCGCGCGGTGGACGCTCGTCGGTGACGCCGATCGCGCGCTTGGCGATGAGGGCCTGGGTGATGAGCATCCCCTGGTACCCCGTGATGACGGCGCCCCCTCCGACGGCAGCCTGGATCGCCGCCTTCCTGATGGAA
>JBQGDU010000128.1:0-2047 GCA_052039245.1 Aeromicrobium sp.
GAAGCACGAACCACAGAAGGCAGGCACAGACATGACGGAACTCTCCATCCGTCCGGAGGAGATCCGCGACGCGCTCCAGCAGTTCGTGTCGGACTACTCCCCGAGCGCCAACAAGACCGAGGAGGTCGGCATCGTCGCCGATGCCTCCGACGGCATCGCCCACGTCGAGGGACTGCCCTCGGCCATGGCCAACGAGCTCCTGGAGTTCGAGGACGGCACGCTCGGACTGGCGCTGAACCTCGACGTCCGCGAGATCGGTGTCGTCATCCTCGGTGACTTCGCCGGGATCGAGGAGGGCCAGAAGGTCCGTCGCACCGGCGAGGTCCTCTCGGTGCCCGTCGGCGACGGCTACCTCGGCCGGGTCGTCGACCCGCTCGGCAACGCGATCGACGGCCTCGGCGAGATCGAGACCGACGAGCGTCGTGCCCTGGAGCTGCAGGCCCCCTCCGTGGTGGAGCGTCAGTCGGTGAGCGAGCCGCTGCAGACCGGCATCAAGGCGATCGACTCCCTGACGCCGATCGGCCGTGGTCAGCGTCAGCTGATCATCGGCGACCGCCAGACCGGCAAGACGGCCATCGCGATCGACACGATCATCAACCAGAAGGAGTTCTGGGAGTCCGGTGACCCGGCCAAGCAGGTGCGCTGCATCTACGTCGGCATC
The DNA here is from genome assembly GCA_052039245.1 of Aeromicrobium sp. Classification (GTDB taxonomy): domain Bacteria; phylum Actinomycetota; class Actinomycetes; order Propionibacteriales; family Nocardioidaceae; genus Aeromicrobium. The sequence continues at coordinate 662 of JBQGDU010000128.1, forward strand.
GGCCAGAAGGGCTCCACGATCGCCTCGGTGCGCGGTGCGCTCGAGGACGCCGGCGCGCTGGAGTACACGACGATTGTCGCGGCCCCCGCGTCGGACTCGGCCGGCTTCAAGTACCTCGCCCCGTACACCGGTTCGGCCATCGGTCAGCACTGGATGTACCAGGGCAAGCACGTCCTCATCGTCTTCGACGACCTCTCCAAGCAGGCCGAGGCGTACCGCGCGGTCTCGCTGCTGCTGCGTCGTCCGCCGGGCCGTGAGGCCTACCCGGGCGACGTCTTCTACCTGCACTCCAGGCTCCTGGAGCGCTGCGCCAAGCTGAGCGACGAGCTCGGCGCCGGCTCGATGACGGGCCTGCCGATCATCGAGACCAAGGCCAACGACGTCTCGGCGTACATCCCGACCAACGTCATCTCGATCACCGACGGCCAGATCTTCCTGCAGTCGGACCTGTTCAACGCCAACCAGCGTCCCGCGGTCGACGTCGGCATCTCGGTCTCGCGCGTCGGTGGCGCCGCCATGACCAAGTCGATGAAGGCCGTCACCGGTTCGCTCAAGGTCGAGCTCGCGCAGTACCGCGCCATGGAGGCGTTCGCGATGTTCGCCTCCGACCTCGACGCGGCGTCCAAGGCCCAGCTCGCCCGCGGTGAGCGGCTCATGGAGCTGTTCAAGCAGGGTCAGTACGCGCCGTTCCCGGTGGAGCAGCAGGTCGTCTCGATCTGGGCCGCCACCACCGGCAAGCTGGACCCGGTGCCGGTGCAGGACGTGAACCGGTTCGAGGAGGAGTTCCTGGAGTTCGTGATGCGCTCGCACAGCGGCATCTTCGACGCGATCCGCGAGTCCGGGAAGTTCGAGGACGACACCGAGCAGTCGCTCGAGGGCGCCTACTCCGACTTCCTCGAGCAGTTCGAGACGAGCGAGGGTGAGCGCATCCAGGTCGGCAAGGAAGAGTTCGAGGCTCTTGACGACGAGGACGTCGAGCAGGAGCAGATCGTCAAGCAGAAGCGAGGCTGACACATGGCTGTCTCCCTCCGTGAGTACCGCGCGAAGATCAAGTCGACCCAGTCGATGAAGAAGATCACGCGCGCCATGGAGCTGATCGCCGCCTCCCGCATCATCAAGGCGCAGCAGCAGGCGGCGGCCGCGACGCCGTACGCCCGCGAGCTGACGCGCGCGGTCTCGGCCGTGGCCACCTTCTCCGGGGTCGAGCACCCGCTCACCACGGAGAAGGAGAACCCGACCAAGGCGGCGGTGCTGATCATCTCCCGCGACCGTGGTCTGGCGGGGGCCTACTCCGCCAACGTGCTGAAGGAGGCCGAGCGTCTCGGCGAGAAGCTCCGCGACGAGGGCAAGGAGGTCGACTACTACATCACGGGCCGCAAGGCGGAG
>JBQGDU010000129.1:0-3338 GCA_052039245.1 Aeromicrobium sp.
GTGCCGCATCTGCACCGACCCGCGCCGCGACCCGAGCATCCTGTGCGTCGTGGAGGAGAGCAAGGACGTCGTCGCGATCGAGCGCACGCGCGAGTACCGCGGCCGCTACCACGTGCTCGGCGGTGCGATCAGCCCCATCGCCGGCATCGGGCCCGACCAGCTGCGCATCAAGGAGCTGCTGGCCCGTCTGCAGGACGGCACCGTCACCGAGGTCATCATCGCCACCGACCCGAACCTCGAGGGTGAGGCCACGGCCACCTACCTCATCCGCATGCTGAGCACGCTGGGTCTCAAGGTCAGCAAGCTCGCGAGCGGCCTGCCCGTGGGCGGCGACCTCGAGTACGCCGACGAGCTCACGCTGGGCCGAGCGTTCGAGGGCCGCACCCCCATCGCCGGCTGAACCGGCGCGTCGACCCTTCCGCGCGATCCTGGGACGACGTCGGGCAGCCACCACGCGCCTGCGCCGATACCCTTGGCAGGTGGAGTTGGAGCTGCGTCATCTCAAGGTGGTCTCGACCATCGCCGACGCGGGGAGTGTCACCAAGGCGGCCTCGGAGCTGGGGGTGGCCCAGTCCGCTCTGACCGCCCAGCTCAGCCGCATCGAGCGTGCCCTCGGCGGGCCGGTGTTCGAGCGGGACCATCGCGGTGTCCGCCCCACGCCGCTCGGGGAGCTGGTGATCGGCCGGGCCCGCATCCTGCTGCCCGCCATGTCGGGGTTGATGGACGACGCGAACCGGCTGAGCGAGGGTGATCGCTCCGGTGCCGCCCCGGAGCACCTGACGATCGGTGCCTCGACGGCGGCCGTCCTCGCCCCGCTCATCCAGAGGCTCTCGGAGTGGCAGGAGGGCCTGCGCGTCTCCACGACCGCCTCGTGGTCGTCCGACGAGCTCGTCGGCCAGCTCGCAGACGGCCGACTCGACTACGCCGTCATCGGCGCCTGCGCGGGAGCGCCGGACCCGGGCGAGCCCGGGCTCACGTGGCGGACCTTCTCCGTCGACCCGGTCTTCGTGATGCTGCCGGAGGAGCACGGTCTCGCTGACCGCGAGGAGGTGGCGCTCGCCGACCTGGCGGGCGCCGACTGGGCCGCCACGCCCGGTGACGGCTGCTTCCAGGAGTGCTTCGCCGCGGCCTGTGCTCGCGAGGGGTTCACGCCGCGGAGCCTCTACGTGGCCGACGCGGCGAGCTGCGTCGACCTCGTCTCCTCCGGGACGGCGGTGGCGTTGTGCCAGGCGACCCGCGTGCTCTCCGGTCTCGCCACCCTGCCGCTCACGGACGTCCCGCTCCGGTGGAACCACCTCGTCGGGTGGCGCTCGGACTCCCCGGCGGCCGAGCACGCCGGGGAGGTCCTGCGGACGGTCATGCAGGCCCATCGCGACCTGATCGACCGCAGCCCCGTCTACACCGCGTGGTTGCAGCGTCATCGGGGCTTCGGACCGCAGCAGGACCCGGGCATCACGCCGGCGGTATGACCCAGCCGGTATGACCTTCAGGCCGCTCTCAGCCACTACGGTCGACGCATCCCCATCGGGGGGCTGCGGGAGTGGCGACGCTTCCGGGACAGAGCGTCATCCGGCGACGTCCTCGCCGTCGGTCGACGCGGGTAGGTGACCGGCGGGCCAACCCCGGCCGGCGCCGCGACGAAGGAGATCACAGTGGCACCACGAAAGCTCAACGTCTTCGGGTCGGTGGCGGCAGTTGCCGTCATCGCGACCCTCGCCGGACAGCAGGCCACCGCCGCGCCCGGTGCTGACGACGCGACCGGCGCCGGCACGATGCTGGCGGCTATGGAGCGCGACCTGGGTCTGTCCGCCGACCAGGCCAAGGAGCGCCTCTCCGAGGAGAAGGCCGCCGCCGCGGCCGAGAAGACCCTGACCTCGGCGCTCGGAGCCGACTACGCGGGATCCTGGTTCGACGCGGACGCCGGCAAGCTCGTGGTCGCCGTCACCGATGCTGAGGCAGCGGAGACGGTCCGCGCCGAGGGCGCCGAGGCCGAGCAGGTGAAGCACTCGGCGGACGACCTCGAGGCGTACGCCGAGAAGCTCGACGCCGCCAAGGCCCAGGCTCCGGACAGTGTCGCCAGCTGGTTCGTCGACGTGGAGTCCAACTCCGTGGTCGTCTCCACCCGCGGGGAGTCCGCAGCCGAGGACTTCGTCGCCGACGCGGGCGTTCCGGCCGCCGCCGTCACCGTCGAGAAGACGGCCGAGATGCCGCAGCCGCTCGCCCAGGGTGGCGACGCGTACTACATCGGCGGCTCGCGCTGCTCGATCGGGTTCGCGGTCAACGGCGGTTTCGTCACCGCTGGCCACTGCGGGAGCACCGGTGCGAGCACGTCGTCGCCGTCGGGCCGCTTCGCCGGCTCCAGCTTCCCGGGCAACGACTACGCCTACGTCGAGACGTCCACGAACATCTCGGGCACGGTCAACAACTACTCCGGCGGCAGCGTCGCGGTCCGCGGGTCGAGCGATGCTCCGATCGGCTCGTCGATCTGCCGCTCCGGCTCCACCACGGGCTGGCAGTGCGGCACCATCCAGGCTCGCGGCGCCACGGTGAACTACGCCGAGGGCTCCGTGACGGGTCTGATCCGCACGAGCGCGTGCGCCGAGCCGGGAGACTCCGGCGGCTCGGCCATCTCGGGCAACCAGGCCCAGGGCGTCACCTCCGGCGGTTCGGGCAACTGCTCCGTCGGCGGGACGACCTACTTCCAGCCGGTCAACGAGATCCTCAGCGCCTACGGGCTCACGCTGAAGACCTCCTGACCTCATCGAGGAACCGCGTGTGGCGCGGGTCCGGACGCCCCGTCGGGGGGAGCGTCCGGATCCGCGCCACACGTGTGTCGGGGCGACGGCCCGACCGACGCGGGAGGCACCCCTCGGGCCCTTCGTCGAGAGGTCCGCGCGAGGGCGGCGCGATCTCGTCGTCCCGCGGCAGGAACGAGCATCGAAGACGCCCGAGCAGACCGGTAGGATGGGCCGAGTTGCCGGTCACCGTCGCCCGGACCCACCACCCGTCATCAGAGTCACCAGCAAGGACCTCCCGTGGGCATTGTCGTGCAGAAGTACGGCGGCTCCTCCGTCGCCGACGCCACGAGCGTCAAGAGGGTCGCCCAGCGCATCGTCGCCACCAAGAAGGCCGGCCACGACGTCGTCGTGGTCGTCTCCGCCATGGGCGACACGACGGCCGACCTGATCGACCGCGCCACCGAGGTCTCGCCGCTGCCGCCGGCCCGCGAGCTCGACATGCTCCTCACCGCCGGCGAGCGCATCTCCATGGCCGTGCTGGCCATGGCCATCGGCAACCTCGGTCAGGAGGCCAGGTCGTTCACCGGGTCCCAGGCCGGC
>JBQGDU010000130.1:0-5163 GCA_052039245.1 Aeromicrobium sp.
GCCCTGGCCATCGCCGGACCCGTTACCGTCATCTCCGCGATCGGCTCAGCCAGCCGTCTCGGTGTCGTCCTCAAGTCCGGCGAGGCTTTCGAGCGCTTCGGCACCATCAAGCACGTCGCGATCGACAAGACAGGCACCCTCACTCGCAACCAGCCGCGAGTCACCGACGTCGCCACCGTCCACGACGTCGGCCGCGATGAAGTCCTGCGCGCTGCCGCCGCTCTGGAAGCGACCAGCTCCCACCCCCTCGCCGTGGCGATCAGCCAGGCGAGTCCCGACGCCCTGAGCGCCACGGACGTCCAGGAGCACGCCGGCCGCGGCCTCACCGGACTGATCGGCAGCAGCACCTATCGAGTCGGCAACCCCGGCTGGATCGACCCCGGCCCCCTGACAGGTCGAGCCGAGCAGATGGCCAGCGCAGGCATGAGCCTCGTCGTCGTCGAGCAAGACACTCAGGTCATAGGACTCATCGGCGTGCGCGACGAGCTCCGCACCGAAGCAGCCGAGACGATCGCTGCATTGGGTACAGCAGGCATCGAGGTCACGATGCTCACCGGTGACAACCCCCGCACCGCGCACGCACTCGCCGAACAAGCCGGCATCATCAACGTCGCAGCCTCACAGCTGCCCGAGGACAAGGCACGCGCCGTCGCCGACCTCACCAGCCGGACACCGACCGCCATGATCGGCGACGGCATCAACGACGCCCCCGCCCTCGCCACCGCCACCGTCGGCATCGCCATGGGCGCCACCGGATCAGCCGCCGCCGTCGAATCAGCCGACATCGCCTTCACCGGCCACGACCTACGCCAGATCCCCGTCGCCATCGCTCACGCCAAACGCGGCCGACGGATCATGACCGGCAACATCATCCTGGCCATCGCCATCATCGCGATCCTCTTCCCCCTCGCCCTCTTCGGCGTCCTCGGCCTTGCAGGCGTCGTCCTAGTCCACGAAGTCGCCGAAGTCCTCGTCATCGCAAACGGCGCTCGCGCCGCCCGCACCCGACTCCGTCAGCAGGACCGCCAAGACGAGCCCGCCCCGTGCGAAGCAAGCTGTTGCTCAACCACGCCCGACCACCCCGAGTTGCTGACCCTGTCACCAAAACCCCCCACCGAAACTTTCGGCGCCCGAAACCTCTGAGGCTTCTGACCGGGGGTACTGGTGCAGGGACCCTGAATCCACCGGAAACGACCGTTTCCGGCGCAGCGAACTCCATGGTTCTTCCGACGGCGAGTGAGCGACCGACCGAGTGAGAACCCATCGCCAAGGGCCCATCCTCAACGCCAGATCAGTACACGCACGAGAGAGTCGCCTGGGTCTCGGAGTTCGCGGAGGTCACCTCGGCGACGTGACACCAAACTGCTCAAAGAGGGTGGCGTAGAAGGTCCCGTCTTCCAAGGCATAGCGATGTGTGAGCATCTCCTCGGCGTCCGCGCCAGCGATGAACCGGAGATGGTCGCTGGTGTCGGTCGCGGCCGTGTACACGGTCTCGGCGATCGATTCCGGTGCGGATCCATTTTCCATCATGGCGCCCACGGTCTCGACGACGCTGCCGACCAGCCGCTGATATTCAGTGGCGGCGGGGTCATTTGAGAAGTCAAGAGAGCGGCCTCCGAAATCGGTGATCATCCCGCCGGGCTCGACGATCTTGACTCGGACCCCGATCTCAGCGAGTTCGTACTGGAGTGCCTCTGAGATCCCCTCTACCGCGAACTTGCTGCCGTGGTACAGCGTGCCGAGAGGAAAGGTGATGCGGCCGCCGACTGAGGAGACGTTGACGATGACACCGCTGCTGTTCTCACGGAAGTGTGGGAGGACGGCCTGCGTGGTGGCGAGTAGGCCCAGTACGTTCACGTCGAACTGACGTCGCATCTTCTCCATTGGCGTCAACTCGAGAGCCCCGTAGGCGCCGTAGCCGGCGTTGTTGATCAGCGCGTCGATGCGGCCGAAGCGAGTCAGACCCGCATCCACTGCTGCAGCGATCGATTCCGGCTCCTGGACGTCCAGGCGTGTGACCAGCATGTCCTGGAGATCGGACAGCTCGGCCCCGTCCTCGGTGGAACGCATCGTGGCGATGACGTTCCACCCCCGTTCGTGGAACATGCGGGCGCTTGCGCGTCCGAGGCCGCTGGAGGCTCCGGTAATAAGAACGGTGCGCATATGGTGGTCCTCTCGGGTTGGAGTACCCTAAGTGGTACTCAGTACCGTAACTGTAACAGAGTATTGCATTGGTCGTTCGCGGTCGACCTGATGACCGGCAACCCGGTGGGCCGCAGCGCGGTTGCTGGCGTGCAGGACTGATAGGAGTAGCGTTGTGACGATGAGCCCCACGGGTGATGTTCCTGGTGGAGCGCGAGCCTTGGCGCGGCGTGCCATGACAGCGCAGATCGCTGCCCTTGCGACGGGGCTGTTCGTCGAGCGTGGTTATGACGAGACCACGATTGACGACGTCTGCGCGGCCGCGGAGATCTCACGTACGACGTTCTTCCGATACTTCCGGTCGAAGGAAGACGTGCTGCTGCGGGACTTCGAGGACCTGGGGTCGCTGATCCTGGCGCAACTCGTCGAGCGCCCTGGGAACGAGAGGGTCTGGACGGCGCTGTCGCACGCCATCGAGGCGATCGCGGAGCCGTACGGGGAAAACGAGGCCCAGACCCGAGCTGCTCTCGCGCTCATGATCGAGACGCCGTCGCTCGGCGCTTTCCACCGTGACAAGCTTGGGCGCTGGGTACGTCAGTTGCATCCTGAGGTCGCGCGGCGGCTCGGGGTCGATGTCCACGACGCCGAGAACCCTTCAGCGCCCGCTCTCATCGCAGCAGCTTTCGCCTGCATGGACGCTGCCCTGGTCGCGTGGGTGGCATCCGATGGCCGAGAGGACCTGGCGGACCTGATGCGGCGAGCCTTGCGCGCCGTCGCTTGAATCTTCGCGTCGAGGAAGTTTGAGGCGAGGATCAGCCTCGTCGCGCACGACACCGGCGCAACGGCGAGGGACCACTGGTCCGGGTGCTGCCGCGAGGCGACATGGGTCAGCAACGGCTTCACCGGCTGGCTCATGAGTTCTCTGAGTCAGCGAATCTGGCCCTCCCGAGCACGGAGAGCAGCGCGAGTTGTTCCTCGGCAGCGCTGCGCGGTGGGGCGGTGAAGACCAGGAGTGTCTGCGACTGGTCCTCGGTGGAGAGTGCTTGGCAGTCGAGGTCGATCGGGCCGAGCTCGGGGTGGATGAGGACCTTGTGGTCCTCATACCGAGTACCGACCTCCTGTAAGTCCCACAGCTGGGCGAACTCCTCGCTCCGCCGGTGCAGTTCCTCAGCGAGCTTGGCAGCTTGTGAAGCCGGGCCGCGGCGGCCGACCGTGGCGCGCAGCGCGGCCACCAGCGCACGGCCCTGGCGGTCGCGGTCCTGCTCCCGGTAGACAAGCCGCTCGCTCTCAGGGCGGAGGAACCACCGGGCCACCCCGCTGCGCTCCACCCCACGAAGATCTACCGTGTCGCCGAAAATCGCGGCAGCCAGATGATTCTGACTCAAGGTTTCCGCAAGCTCCGAGAGGATGAGCGCGGGGGTATCACTCAGGCGAGTCAGAAGTCTCTGCATCCTCGGCGCCACATGAGCACTGCTCGATACTCGCGCGGGGGCATGATGCCCCGCCATTCGATACAGGTAGTCGCGCTCGTCGAGAGACAGGTGCAGCACGCGAGCCAGCACCGTGAGGATCTGCGGACTGGGTTGGACGCCCTGACCTCGTTCCAGACGGCTGTAGTAGTCCACCGACATCGACGCCAGCAGAGCAACCTCCTCCCGGCGCAATCCCGGGACCCGTCGACGCACGCCCGGGCTCAACCCGACGTCGTGGGGGCGCAATGCCTCGCGGCGCGTCCGCAGGAAGCTCGCCAGCGCAGATCGGTCCATACGGGGCATTCTCGCCGCTCATCCTCGCCGGAAACAGGACCCGCCAGGTCACTGATGAGCGCGACCTGGAGGCGCCGCGAGAGACCGGGAAGTCTGACGGTCCCGCAAAGATGAGAGAGGCACACCATGCGTCAGAAGTGGACCGCATCAGACCTTCCCGATATGACCGGGACGACCGTCGTCGTCACCGGGGCCACCGCCGGACTAGGCGAAGTGACCACCCGCGAGCTCGCCCGCGCCGGAGCCCGCGTGGTGATGGCGGTACGAGACGAAGCCAAGGCAGACCGCGTCGTGCGAGGCTTCGGGAAGACCCGGGGCGTGGTCGAGGTGCGCCACCTCGACCTCTCACGCCTGACATCGGTCCGCAGATTCGCGCAGGCCTGGACCGGTCCGGTCGATGTCCTCATCAACAATGCAGGCATCAGTCTGGTGCCCCTGCAGCACACCGAGGACGGCTTCGAGCTGCAGATGGCCACCAACTACTTCGGTGCCTTCGCCCTCACCCAGGCCCTGCTGCCGCACCTCACCGACCGCGTCGTCTCGCTCTCCTCACAACTGCACCGCACCAGCCGCCTGAGAATCGACGACTTGAACTACGCCGCGCACCGGTACTCCCCCGCCGCCGCATACGCCGACTCCAAGCTCGCCATCGTCCTGTTCGCCAACGAGTTGCAGCGACGACTGAGCAAGGCGGGAAGTGACGTCCGGTCGATCACGGCGCACCCCGGCATCGCTCGCACCACGCTCGTCTCCCACGATCCCTCGATATTCGGACGCGTCAACTCCCTCGGCCCACTGCTGAACGATGTCGAGCGTGGAGCACTGCCGACCTTGTACGCAGCCACCCAAGATGTCCCCGGTGGCTCCTACGTCGGCCCCGACGGCCTCCTGGGCATCAAAGGCTTCCCCACGATCGGAAGAGCATCCGCCGCCGCACGGGACGCCGGTCGCGCGAAGGCGCTTTGGGGGGCGACATCTGCTCTCGTCGGGGGCCAAACGCTCACAGATACCGCCGAAGACATGCCCGTGGAGTAGTGCACCCTCGCCTGACACTGCCGAACTTCGTGGGCGCCACCCATAAATCACCGTTAGTGAGACCCCGTTAGGTGTCGGCATCTGACCCGCTTCTCCGGACGCCTGAGTTGACTTCACGCAAGACGAAGTCAACGGTCGTTGTGACTTCCTCCGCGTTGAACTCGACCAACGGTCACCGCGATCATGAAGAAGGTTGGGATGAAGCCCCACGACCCAATCA
>JBQGDU010000131.1:0-6219 GCA_052039245.1 Aeromicrobium sp.
ACGGCTTGCGCGCGCTCGACTGGGACGTGCGCAGCGACGGCCCGCGCCGCTTCGTGCCGGACGAGGTGGAAGAGCTGCTGCACGAGGCGGGCCTCGTGCCGCAGGAGAGCGCCGCACTGCGGGTCTTCGCCGACCTCGTGCCCTCCGCCGTCGTCGACATCGAGCCCGGCGCGCGCGAGCGCCTCTACCGTCTCGAGCGGGAGGTCCGTGCGTCGTCCCACTTCTCAGGGATCTCGGGTGGTCTGCAGTGCATCGCCCGCCTAGACTGGGACAGACCACCGACGGACCAAGGAGATCACCGTGCCGCTGTCTGACGAAGAGGCCCGACTGCTCCACCAGCTGGAGCAGTCGCTCGCGGCCGAAGATCCTGACTTCGCCTCGACCCTGCGCGGCTCCAAGCAGGCCGCCCGGAACCGCCGGGTCGCCGTCGCCTCGGGGCTGGGTTTCGTCGTCGGTCTCGTCGTGCTGTTCAGCGGTGCGCTGCTGGCCCAGACGTGGCTCGGTGTCGTCGGCTTCGTCATCATGCTGGCCACGGCCTACCTCTTCGTCACCGCCTGGCGCGGTGGCCTCACCGGCTCCGACGACGCGTCGGGCCAGACGCCCAGCCCCAAGGGCGGCAAGGGCAAGGGGGGCGCGCGCCCCCAGCAGTCCGGTGGGTCCTTCGTCGATCGCATGGAGCAGCGCTGGCAGCGTCGCCAGGACGGCGACGACTACTGACCTGGTCCCCACCCTGCTCCACACGTCACCCGAACCGCCTCCTCGGAGGCGGTTCTCGTGCGTCGAGGGGGTTTCGTCGGCTCGAGGGGGCCTCCTGAGGCCGTCGGCTCCACCCTCCACCACCTGACGCTCCACAACGCTCCACTGCACGGCCCCGTCTTCGTGACGGGGCCGTTCTCGTCTGCTGTTGCAGGCTTTCCGTCCCGCTCGGGTCGAGTGCCGAGGCGTGCGGAATCCGCCCCGGGACACGCCAGAATGGCTTGACAGTGGGGGAGTGTGGTTTAGAGTGGGGCGAAATGGGGGACAGGTCGAGGCAGGAGGAGCGAGGTGAGCGTCGATGTCCAGAACTTCTTCGGCACCTACACGCCGCGCCTCGACGACAAGGCGCGGATGTTCCTTCCCGCCAAGTTCCGACCTCGACTCGAGCACGGCGTCGTCCTCACCCGGGGACAGGAGAAGTGCATCTACGGCTGGACGACCGAGTCGTTCTCGGCCTTCACCGACCGGATCCGCGACACCCCGTTCACCAATCGCGAGGCCCGCAACTTCGTCCGGATGCTCTACTCCGGCGCCTCCTCGGAGATGCCCGACAAGCAGGGACGCATCTCCATCCCGGCGGTCCTGCGGGACTGGGCCCAGCTCGACCGCGACGTCGCCGTCGTCGGAGCGATGGACCGCATCGAGATCTGGGACGCCACCCGCTGGGCCGAGTTCTCCACCCAGCAGGAGGAACCCTTCGCCGACATGTCCGACGAGGTGATGCCCGGCATCTTCTGACCTCCGACGCCGACCGACCAGACGACCGCTGACGGCGAGTCCGCCGGCCCCGACCTCCGGCTGTGTGCCGCTGACATCACTTCCCCGGTGTCAGACCACACGGACGGGGATCAGGACCCACGGCCTCCGACCCCACACCCCCGACCCCCCCCACCACGCCAGCACCCAGGGAGCACCAGTGAGCCAGCGTCAGCGAGCACGACGATGAGCGAGGACGAGCTCACCGTGGCGGCGCCTCGACGAGTGCGCCACGAGATGGCCGACTCCTTGCTCGTGATGGGCTTCTCGCTCGCGGCGTCACTGGCCGTCGCGCTCCTCGTGGCCGTCACTGCGAGGGTGCTGTGAGCACGGCTCGTCACGTCCCGGTCCTCCTGGAACGCGTGCTCGAGATGCTCACCCCCTCCGTCACCGGTCCCTCCGCCACCGGCGAAGCCCCGGTCGTCGTGGACACCACCCTCGGGCTCGGGGGCCACACCGAGGCCCTGCTCGAGCGGTTCGAGAACCTGCGCGTCGTCGGCATCGACCGTGACCCTGAGGCACTGCGCCGCGCCGGCGAACGGCTCGCTCCGTTCGGCGATCGCGTCGACCTGGTGCACGCGGTCTACGACGAGCTCGACGAGGTGCTCCAGGGACTCGGCCGTCCGCACGTCCACGGTGTGCTCTTCGACCTCGGCGTCTCCTCCATGCAGCTCGACCTCGCCGACCGTGGCTTCGCCTACGCGCAGGACGCACCGCTCGACATGCGGATGGACCCGACGACAGGACGCAGCGCCGCCGACGTGCTGAACACCTACTCGGCCCCCGACCTCGCACGCGTCCTGCGCGAGTACGGCGAGGAGAAGTTCGCTCGCCGCATCGCCGACCGCGTGGTCGCCGAGCGCGAGAAGGCACCGTTCACCGACAGCGCCCGCCTGGTGGAGCTCATCCGTGAAGCCGTACCGGCCGCCGCTCGCCGCACCGGAGGTCATCCCGCCAAGCGGACCTTCCAGGCGCTGCGCATCGAGGTCAACGACGAGCTCTCCGTCTATGCGCGAGCGCTTCCTCAGGCCCTGGACGCTCTCGCACCGGGAGGGCGCGTCGTCGTGCTCGCGTACCACTCGCTCGAGGACCGGATCACCAAGCGCCAGCTCGCGAAGGTGACGACGAGCGACCTCCCTCGCGACCTCCCCTTCGCTCCGCCCGGGCACGAGCCCCGATTCCGACTCATCACCCGCGGGGCCGAGCAGGCGACGCCACAGGAGGCGGAGGAGAACCCCCGGGCGAGGTCCGTGCGGATGCGGGTCGTCGAGAGGAGTGCCGCATGAGCGCGCACACCGCGACGCCGAGGCCTCGCGCCACGTCGGCCGGCTCGGCCAAGACCGCACTCCCGTTGAGGCTCGTCGCTCCCGTTCGCAGTCAGGCCAAGCGGGCACCCTTCGTCGTGGTCGTCCTGTCGGTCCTCGGAGTCGGCCTCGTCGGCCTCATCCTGATCAGCACCGTGCTGCAGGCGCAGGCGTTCGAGATCGCGAAGCTGCAGTCGCAGGCCGACGAGCTCGAGATCCGCCAGCAGGGGCTTGCCCGCGACGTCGAGCGGCTGCAGGCCCCCGCGAACGTCGCCGACCGTGCGACGGGCCTCGGGATGGTCCCGAACGCCAACCCCGTCTTCCTCGATCCCGGTGCAGGCGAGGTGGTGGGCAAGCCCGTGCCCGCCGAGAAGGGCAGCAACGTCGACCGGGTGGACCCGTGACCCGGCAGCGCCTGGTGCGCCGCCGGCTCGGCGTCAGCCTGGGGATCGCCGTGTTCGTCTTCGGGGTCCTCGGCGTCCGCCTCTTCCAGATCCAAGGTGTCGACGCGCAGGCCTACGCGGCGATGGCCGTCGAGGCCGGCACCGCCCACTCCGTGGTCCCCGCGCCGCGAGGCGAGATCCTCGACCGCAACGGCGAGGCCCTCGCCACGAGCGTCGACGGCATGACGATCACGGCCGATCCGAGCATGACCGCGACGAACGCCCCCAGGATCGCCAAGATCCTCGTCGACGAGCTCGGCGACCAACGACTCGACTACTTCGAGACCATCGACAAGCTGCGCACGCCCGACTCGCGCTACCTCGTCCTCAAGAAGGACGTCCCCGCCGAGGACGCCCAGCGTGCCGTCCGCGCGGTCCGCGAAGCGGAGCTGACCGGCATCTTCACCGAGCTGGTCTCGCTGCGCAGCTACCCCGGCGGCAAGCTCGCCGCCAACCTCGTCGGCTACACCGACGGTGAGGAGAAGGGCGTCCAGGGCCTGGAGAGCCAGTACGACGACCTCCTCACCGGCACCGACGGCTCCGCCACCCACGAGGTGTCGCCGAGCGGTCAGCGCATCCCCATGGCCGACAGCACCGTCAAGGAGATGGTGCCCGGCAGCGACGTGAAGACCACGATCGATCGGGACCTGCAGTGGTACTCCGACCAGCGACTCGCCGACGCCGTCCGTTCCTCGGGATCGGACTGGGGCCTCGCCGTCACCATGGACGTGCGCACCGGACAGGTGGTGCAGCTCTCCCAGGCGCCGACCTTCGACCCCGACGCGAAGTCGTCCATGACGGACGACCGGACCGTCTCCCGCTTCGTGCAGACCGTGTACGAGCCTGGCTCCGTCATGAAGCCCGTCACCATGGCCGCACTCGCCGATCAGGGCAAGATCACCCCCGAGACCCAGATCTCCGTGCCGAGCCAGATGGTCATCGACAAGTTCCGCATCGCCGACCACTGGGACCACGGACGGATCAACCTCACCGCCTCCGGCGTCATCGCCCAGTCGTCCAACCTCGGCACGATCGTCGCCGCGCAGCAGATGGACGATGAGACGATGCACGGCTACTTCGCCAAGTTCGGGTTCGGTGCCGGCAGCGGTGTCGAGCTCCCCGGCGAGTCCCGCGGCCTGCTGCCGGACGCCGACGGCTGGTCACGCGCCAACCACGCCACCATCTCCTTCGGGCAGGGCGTCTCGGTCACGGCCATGCAGATGGTCCGCGCGATCGGTGCCATCGCCAACGGCGGTGTCATGGTGGACCCCACCGTCGTCGACGGGTTCGTGGGGCCCGACGGCTCGGAGACCACGCCCAAGGACAGCGCGACACGTCGTGTCGTGTCCAAGGAGGCCGCCTCCATGGTCACGCGGATGATGGAGGCCGTCACCGCCGACGACGGCACCGCGCCGGCCGCGCAGATCCCCGGCTACCGCGTCGCCGGCAAGACCGGCACCGCCTGGCGCGTCAACCCCGAGACCGGACGTTACGTCCGTGGCCAGAACACCGTCTCCTTCATCGGGTTCGCGCCGGCGGACAAGCCGCGGTTCGTCACCTACGTGGTCCTCGACAAGCCCCACCGCAACGCCGGAGGCGGCTCGACCGCCGCCCCCGTCTTTCACGACATCATGTCCATGGCGCTCGAGCGCTTCGGTGTCACCCCCACCGGGTCGAAGTCGCCGAAGGTCGAGCAGAACTGGTAGCCGGGCGCGCTCCCTCCTTCGTCGGTCGCGCTCGGTCGCGGCTCGGCCGCTGGCGGCCTCACCGCTGCCGGCTCGGCTGCGGGAGTCCTGCTCGCTGCGCTCGCTGGGACTCCCTTGCCGTCGGGTGTTTCGCGGGTTCCCTTCCGGTGCCTACGTTCGCTGCGCTCGCTCCCACGTGCGACCGGTCTACGTACGTTCGCTGCGCTCGCTCCCACGTGCGACCGGTCGACGCCGGACCGACGGTGGTCTCGCTGGCTGAGTAGTCGGGGCGAGGGAGGAACGACCGATGCGTCGACGTATCGAAGCCAGATCCGCGGGCCCTCGCTCCTGGCTCGACCGGTGCCCGCTGAGCGCGCCCTGGGACCAGGGCAGCGCGGCGACGACGATCCCCGAGGACACGCGCTCGGTCCCGCGCGGGGAAGGGACG
The DNA here is from genome assembly GCA_052039245.1 of Aeromicrobium sp. GTDB lineage: Bacteria > Actinomycetota > Actinomycetes > Propionibacteriales > Nocardioidaceae > Aeromicrobium. The sequence goes on from JBQGDU010000131.1 coordinate 5,393, forward strand.
GATCGGATGGCGTCATCGGTAGGTTGGGGTGGATGAGCGATGAGATGAGGGTGCGCCCGCGCGAGCCACGGACCAGGGACCTCGCCGAGATCGCGGCACAGCTCGACGTGGCCGCCCCCGAGGCGGCGAGTGACACCTCCGTCACCGGCATCGCGCTCGGCACGAACGACGTCCGGCCTGGAGACCTCTACGCAGCCCTGCCCGGAGCGCGGGTCCACGGCGCCGACTTCCTCGGCCGTGCCGAGTCCGCGGGCGCCGTAGCCGTCCTCACCGACCCTGACGGCGGCGGCCGACTCACCGAGCTGCCGACGCTCGTCGTCGACGAGCCCCGCCGCCGCATCGCCGACCTCAGCGCGTGGTTCCACGACCATCCCAGCAAGGCCTTCACGACCGTCGGCGTCACCGGCACCCAGGGCAAGACCACCACCACCTACCTCGCCGAGGCTGCTCTCGGCCCGGCACGTTCGGCCGTCGTGGGCCCGATCGGCACCCGCATCGGCGGTGTCCCCGCCGCGTCGGCCCTCACCACGCCCGAGGCGCCGGCGCTGCAGGCGTTGTTCGCCGTCATGCGGGAGGAGGGGGTACAAGCCTGTGCGATGGAGGTCTCCAGCCACGCACTCGTCCAAGGCAGGGTCGACGGGTTCGCCTTCGACGTCGCGACCTTCCTCAACCTCGGACGCGACCACCTCGACTTCCACGCCGACGTCGAGGACTACTTCCTCGCCAAGGCGTCCCTCTTCACCCCCGAGCACGCGCGGCACGCGGTCATCGACGTCGACGACGAGCACGGACGACGCCTGACCCGGCTCACGCCGCTGCCGGTCACG
>JBQGDU010000132.1:0-6065 GCA_052039245.1 Aeromicrobium sp.
TGGCCGGTGTTCGACCCGATGTCGAGGACGCCCATGCGCATGCCCACCATCCTCCCACGGGGGCGTTCTCGTGCCGCCCTCCAGTGGGGTGATGCCCGAGATCGACCTCGGATTCCCCCGCTCGTGGGTGGAGTTCACCAACCCCGACGACGCCGACGAGGTCTTTCGCTGCGACCTCACGTGGCTCACGTCGGCCTGGACCTGCATCTTCGGCTCGCCGACCGCGCCGAGCGGGCCGTGTCCGGGCATCTTCGCCTCCAGCCCCGACGCCGGCTGCTGCACGCTGGGAGCGCACTTCGCCGACGAGGAGGACCACGAGCGCGTCGCAGAGGCCGTCGAACGACTCGGACCCGATCTCTGGGAACGGCACGCCGAGGGCACCGGCCCGCTCGGCTGGACGGAGACCGACGACGACGGCGAGCTGAAGACCCGGGCCGTCGACGGAGCGTGCGTCTTCCACAACTCCCCGGGCTTCGAGGGCGGGTACGGCTGCGCCATCCACGCCCTGGCCCTGAGCGAGGACCGGGAGCCGCTCGAGCTGAAGCCCGACGTGTGCTGGCAGCTACCGATCCGTCGCCAGTTCCGCGACGTCGAGCGCGGCGACGGCACGAGCTACCTGGAGATCCAGATCAGCGAGTACACCCGCGCCGGCTGGGGTCCTGGCGGTGCGGACCTGGACTGGTACTGCTCGGCCAACACCGAGGCCCACGTCGCGCCGGAACCCCTCTACGTCACCAACCGTGCCGAGCTGACGGCGCTCATGGGCGAGGCGGCGTACGACGTGCTCGAGCGTCAGTGCGAGTCGCACCTGGACGCCGGCGCTCCCAACACCCATCCGGCCACCGCCGCCCACCGATGAGCGAGCGCATGCTGGGGGCACCGCCCTGCACGAAGCGAAGCGCAGTGCTCGGGGGCGCGAACGTCACATACCTCCTCGCGCCGCCGACGTACGCTGCACCTTCCCTGACGGCGGTGGCGCGATGAGCACACTCGCCGACGGACGCCGCACCCACCCCCGTGGTGTGACGTCCATCGCCGTCTGGAAACAATGGCGTATGCACCTCGACCATCTCTCCTTCGCCGCCGGACCCGCTGGGCTCCAGGCCACGACCGACGACATCGAGAGGCTCCTGGGCGCACCGTTCCTCGACGGCGGCGCCCACCCCCGGTTCGGCACCCGGAACATGATCCTGCCGCTGCAGAACCACCAGTACCTCGAGGTCGTGGAGGTCCTCGACCATCCCGCTGCCGACAAGGCGGCGTTCGGCCAGGTGGTCCGTCAGCGCACCGAGGCCGGCGGCGGCTGGATGGCGTGGTGCGTCTCCGTGGACGACATGAGCGAGGTCGAGCGTCGCATCGGCCGTCATGCCGTGCCCGGCAACCGACGCCGCCCCGACGGGTTCAACCTCGAGTGGCGCCAGATCGGCACCAGCAGCATGAAGGTGGACCCGCAGCTGCCCTACGTGACGCGTTGGGACATCGACCCGGCCGAGCACCCGTCCCAGATGGCGCCCTCCGACATCAGTCTCGCAGCCGTGCAGATGGCCGGTTCGCCCGAGCGCCTGTCGGACTGGCTCGGCGAGCCGGCCGTCACCGCGTTGGAGCAGATCGCCGTCGAGTGGATCGCGCCGAACGCCCAGCCCGGGATCATGTCGGTCACCTTCCGCACCCCGGACGGAGACGTCACGATCTGAGCCGTCGGTGGCCTCCTCAGCCGCTGTCCTCCCGCTGCGCACGGCCGGTGAGCCGGAGCGTCGGCCACGACCCGACGAGCGCGACGACGGCCGGCACCAGGACGGGCAGCTCGCTCCACCACCTCGGGCGCACGGAGTCGTACCCCGTGACCGAGTCGGTGACGGCGACGTCCGCGTAAGCCAGCAGCGAGCCCACCCATTCCGAGCCCAGCGCGACGACGAGCAAGACGAGCAGCGCGCGCAGGTCCCACCGTGGGCCGGCGTCACGCAGCCTCGCCACCGCCAGGATCGTCGCGATCACGGCCGCCCCGGCAGCGATCAGCCACATGATCCCCGGCCACGACGAGTCGAGGACGTGCCAGAGCACCTGGTAGACGAGCATGGCGGCCAGGAGCGTCAAGGCGACGAGGCCGATCCACCGTCGGGGCCGCACGGTCGCCGCTCCTCCCGGCTCGGCCATGCCTGCCTCCCTCGGATCGGTACGCGTCAGGTCTTCGCCACAGCGTAGGCAGGGAACGTCGGGAGCGGCACCTAGGCTGGGCGCATGCCTCCCAGCACCAAGGCCAAGCGGCCGGTCTACGCCTGCGCCGAGTGCGGTTGGACCACCTCCAAGTGGGTGGGCCGGTGCGGCGAGTGCCAGGCGTGGGGCACTGTCGACGTCAAGGCCGCCGAGCGCTCCACCGGCCGCACCGCTCCGGCCCCGGTGAGCAGTCGGGCGCGGCCCATCAGCGAGGTCACGGTCACCGAGGCCACGAGTGTTCCTTCCGGCATCGGCGAGCTCGACCGCGTGCTCGGGGGCGGGGTCGTGCCCGGAGGTGTGCTGCTGCTGGCCGGCGAGCCCGGTGTCGGCAAGTCCACCTTGCTGCTGGAGCTCGCGGCCCAGTGGGCACGGCAGGGTCGGCGCACGCTCTACGTCTCCGGTGAGGAGTCCGCGGCCCAGGTGCGGCTGCGCGCCGAGCGCACCGGTGCCGTGCACGACGAGCTGTACCTCGCCGCCGAGACGGATCTCGGCGCCCTGCTCACGCACGTCGAGGAGGTCGAGCCCAGCCTGCTCGTCGTCGACTCCGTGCAGACCATCGGATCCGCCGACGTCGACGGCGTCCCGGGCGGCGTCACCCAGGTGCGCGAGGTGGCCAGCGCCGTCATCCAGCGGGCCAAGAGTGCCAACATCGCGACACTGCTGGTCGGCCACGTCACCAAGGACGGCTCCGTGGCCGGCCCTCGCGTGCTCGAGCACCTCGTCGACGTCGTGCTGCAGTTCGAGGGTGACCGGGCCTCACGCCTGCGGCTGCTGCGCGCGGTCAAGAACCGGTTCGGACCGGTGGACGAGATCGGCTGCTTCGACCTCGCCGATGCCGGCCTCGTGGAGGTGCCCGACCCCACCGGCCTGTTCCTCTCGCGCCACGAGTCCCCCGTCCCCGGCACGTGCGTCACGGTGACCATGGAGGGCAGGCGTCCCCTGCTGGCCGAGGTCCAGGCCCTCGTGGTCGAGACCAACGCGCCCTCGCCTCGTCGCACGTCCAGCGGGCTGGACTCCCCCCGGGTGGCGATGATCCTCGCGGTCCTCACCAAGCACTGCGGCGTCAACCTGTCCAAGCACGACGTCTACGCCGCATCGGTCGGCGGGGCGCGGCTCGTGGAGCCGTCGGTCGACCTCGCAGCGCTCGTCGCCGCGGCATCGGCCGCCACCGGCCGGGTCGCCCCGGCCGATCTCGTCGTCCTCGGCGAGGTCGGGCTGGCCGGGGAGGTCCGCCCGGTCCGGCACCTCAGCGAACGACTGCGCGAGGCCGCCAGGCTCGGGTTCACCCGCGCTGTCGTCCCGGCCGGTTCCGACGGGTTGGACACGTTGCGCAGCACCCTGCAGGTGACGTCCGTGGGCGATGTCCGGACGGCGCTGCGATGCCTCGAGGCCCCCGCTGCCGCTTCGCGTTCCCTAGACTGAACGCGTGGCCCCGAAGAACGACCTGCGCGCAGCGCTCGCGACCGTCGCGCCCGGCACCGAGCTGCGCGAGGGCTTGGAGCGCATCCTGCGGGGTCGGACCGGGGCGCTCATCGTCATCGGACACGACAAGCTCGTCGGCTCCATCTCCTCCGGCGGCTTCGAGCTCGACGTCCCGTTCACCTCCACCGGCCTGCGCGAGCTCGCCAAGATGGACGGCGCGATCATCGTGGACTCCAGCATCACCAGGATCCTGCGGGCGGGCGTCCACCTGATGCCGGACCCGAGCATCCACACCGAGGAGACCGGCACCCGACACCGCACGGCCGATCGCGTCGCCCGTCAGACCGGCCTGCCCGTCGTCTCGGTCTCCGCCTCGATGCACATCATCGCGCTCTACCTCGATGAGAACCGTCACGTCCTGGAGGAGGCCGGCGCCGTCATCGGTCGGGCCAACCAGGCCATCGCCACGCTCGAGCGGTACCGGCACCGCCTCGATGAGGTCACCGACGCGCTGTCCGCCCTCGAGATCGAGGACCTCGTCACCACCCGCGACGTCGCCGCCGTGGCCCAACGGCTGGAGATGGTGAGCCGCATCGCCCGAGAGATCGACACCTACGTCCTCGAGCTCGGCACCGACGGTCGCCTCCTGGCCCTTCAGCTCGAGGAGCTGATCGGCGGTGTGGACACCGACCGTGAGCTCCTGGTCCGCGACTACATGCCGGGCGGTCGACGCAGACGCCCGGTCGAGTCCGTGCTCGCCGCCCTCGCCGCCATCGACTCCTCCTCGCTCGTGGAGCTCGGCGCGGTGGCACAGGCGATGCGCGTGGGCACCGACACCTCGCTCGATGCGCCCCTCGCGCCGCGCGGGTACCGGTTGCTCTCGCGCATCCCGCGCCTCCCGGCGACGGTCGTCGACCGACTCATCGAGCACTTCGAGTCCTTGCAGAAGCTGCTCGGCGCCAGCATCGACGACCTGCAGACCGTCGAGGGCGTCGGCGAGCTCCGTGCTCGAGGCGTGCGCGAGGGGCTCTCCCGGCTCGCCGAGTCCAGCATCCTGGAACGCTACGTCTGACGCGTCCCCCATGCCTCGACGAGGATCCGACCGTTCTCGTGCGGTGGACGGGTGCCGTCCAGCTCCAGGTCGTAGGGCACGAACGTGTGGACGGTGGCGAGGTCGGTCCGCGCGTCTCCGGCTTCTCGGTCGCCTCGGGCCCTCTCCCGACGCTCCAGCTCCTCCACGGGGACGTGCAGCCCCACCCAGAACACGTCGACGCCGTCCAGGATGTCGAGCAGGAGGTCACGCCCGCGGGCGTCCTCGATGATGTAGTCGCACAGGACGTCGACGCCGGCGTCCAGGTAGCCGCGCAGACCGCGCAGGAAACCCTCGACGACCCGGGGACGCAGCGCCGACCAGTCGCGTGGGCGACCCGAGACGTCCCGGGGGAGGGCGTCACCGAAGAAGACGGTGTCCAGACTGTGGTGCAGGAAGGGCCGCGGCAGCAGCGGTTGGGCGACACGGCACAGCGTGCTCTTCCCGGCGCTGGAGGGGCCGTTGACCAGGATCGCCGACCCGGGCCTCACCCTCCTGCGGAGTCCCCGGACTCCGCACCCGCGGAGTCCGCGTCGTCCTTCTCGTCCTCGTCCTTCTCGTCCGTGTCCTTCTCCTTCGCGGGGGCCGCTGCGAGCCGGAAGGTGGTCTTGCCCGGCTCACCACCGAGCGTGCCGATGCGCAACGCGTACTTCCCGGGAGAGGCCCACCCCTCGTCCTTGGCGCACGCAGGACCCGACCCGCGGCCGGACCACGTCGCGGTGGCGACGGTGGACCACTGCGGTGACAGTGCCACCGGTCCGTCCACCAGCTCGACGGAACGGCAGACCTCGGAGTCCCAGACGGCGTTGCCGCCGGAGGAGATCACGGCCGCGACGTCTGCGGCCTTGGGGCGGAACGTGCAGGGCTCGGTCGCGGAGGTGGACATCGTGAGCTGGATCGCGACCTCGCCCTTAGTGGTCTGGTCCGGCGGGACGTGGGGCGTCATCCGGATCGACTCCGGGTCGCACGGGTCACCACCCGCAGAGAGGGAGACCGTGGCCTCTCGCGTCTCCGGCCCCTCCCCCTCCCCCTCGTCCTCGGGCGTCGGGCCGGGCGAGGCCGTGGACGCGTCCGAGGCACTCGGCTCGGGCTCGGGCGCCGTGGTCTGGGCTCCGCCGCCGTCCGGCCACGCCGTCACGATGCCCCACGCGAGCAGCAGCACGACCGCGAGCAGCAGGAACCGACGTCGCCAGTACACCTCGGCAGGCAGCGGACCACGGCTCACGCTCCCACGCTAGCCGCGAGGGCCCGCCGTCTAGGCTCGACGCGCCATGACCGTTCCATCTGCCTCCCGACCGGCGGTACCTTCTGCCGCCCGGGGCCCGGCACCCCCGCCAGG
>JBQGDU010000133.1:0-1570 GCA_052039245.1 Aeromicrobium sp.
TCGCCGGGTGGCCCGAGGGCGGCTCTGCAACGCACGATGTGCTGCTCGCGACCCCGGGGCTCACCCACCTGCGCCGCGACGCGGCCAGCGCGGACTACCTCATCGACGTGTGCGCCGTCGCGCCGCGCTGACCCGCGCTGATCCTCGCTCGATTCAGGAGCCGTCCTCGCGGCTCTCGGCGTAACTCTCGGAGTAGGTCCGCTGCCGCTCCCGCTGCCCGTGCGTGAGCTGACGGAGGTCGATCGACGAGTCGAAGCTCGAGCCGAGCGCGCCCGCGACGGTGCCCATGGCAGCGCTCAGCCACGCGATGTCGAGGTAATTGGTGAACGACGCTTCGTGCCCGAGGACCCCCGTCATGAAGTCGGGATCGATGACGATGAGCGACCCGACGAGAATCAGCATCACGAGACACAGGTACAGCGCCAGCATGCTGATCGCGAGCGTCAGCACGGTGGACATGTTGTACAGCAGGACGACGGTCATGAACCGGTCGTGACGCGGACGATCCCAGAGTCCCTTGCCCCACATGAGCCACGCACCCATGGAGGTCATCGCGAGTACCCCGATGAACAGGAGGCGCGGCGTGGAGAGGGCGTCGGACATCTGCCAGATCGAGTGGTAGAAGATGCCGAACGCGCCGGTCGCCGAGGCGGCGGCGAGCGCGCTCGACAGCTTGGGGACTGCCCGCCAGGGGTCGTTGGCCCGCACCATCCCGAATACCGTGCGCGGCCCGCCGAAGAACGTGTCGGCGTGCAACCCCCAGCTGCCGGTGTCCGTGTCCTGACTCCAGGACGCCCAGCGGAGGCCGAATCGTTCGGGGTCGCGGTCTTCAGAGGTGGGGGAGAGCCGAATGACGCTGTCGACCAGGGTGCGAAGGATGCGCTTCTTGGTGGTCCAGGCACCGAACGTCGGGCACGAGAGGACGCCGATGTTCTGGTCGGGATAGATTTCAGCCATGAGCGGTTTGCCGTGCGTGTGACGCGGGATCTCGGTGAGCAGGATCGACACGTCAACGCGGTCGTACTCTTCAGCGATCTCCCTGGCGTCGCTGAAGTCGAGCGCGTTGTCCGGATCGATTCTGACGAGACGCGTCGCGGTGTAGACCTGCACGGGTGGGCTGAACACTTCTCCGAGGATCAGCTGCAGATCCTCCTGCACGGACTGCGCGCGTCGAGTCGGGAGACCGGGGTCCGCGACGAGCAGTACGCTGATGCCCTCGTCCCGAGGATCGTCGCGGGAGGCGTCATGCCGGGGCACGTCCGAGGGGTCGCCCGCGTCGTCAGGATGGTCTGCGGAGTCTCTGTCTGAAGGTGGCACTCAGGCAGGATCTCGGTGCGTGGGAACCGTGTCAAGCCCTTTGACCCGCGCACCGCGCGTCTGCGAGCGTCGGGAGGACCAGGCACCGCAACCGTCAGAGGAGGCGAAGCGCATGACCGCACACATCCCCGACCCGAGGACCGTCCACGATATGGGCACACCGGCGAACGATGAGATGTCGCAGCCGGGACTCACCGACGAGACGGATCCCAGACCGGATCACGGTGAGTACACCTACCAGGGCCACGAGCGT
>JBQGDU010000134.1:0-2654 GCA_052039245.1 Aeromicrobium sp.
CGAGTACATCGGCGTCAACCGACACGCGCGGGGACGCGGTGTCGCGAAGTCGCTGCTGGCGGCGGTCATCTCCGATGCCGCCCGCCGCGGGCGCAACCGGGTCGGACTCGAGGTCGACGCCGACTCCCCCACCAACGCCGACCAGCTCTACCGCTCGCTCGGGTGGGAGACCGACTACGTCACCGACTCCTGGTTCAAGGATCTCGCCCTCGACTGACAGGTGCGCGCCGGGCTTAGGCTGGCACACACAGGGGCGTCCATCGAGCGCCACCGGAAGGGACGACCCATGAGCGAGCGCAACGACGACTCCAGGACCCGCTACGAGGAGTTCGCCGTCTCCGGCGGAGAGCTGCTGGACAAGGTGAAAGGGCTCCTCCGCGAGGGCAACGTGCGGCGGATCTTCATCAAGAACGCCGACGGCGACGTCCTGCTCGAGATCCCTCTCACCGCGGGGGTGGCGGTCACCGCCATCGCCGCCGCGGTCTCGCCCGTCCTCGTCGCCGTCGGAGCGATCGCCGCGCTCCTGACGCAGGGCACGATCGGCGTCGAGCGCCAGACGGATGCCACCGACCACGTCCCGGAGACGCCCGTCGACGGACCGGAGGATCCCACCGCGGGCCCCTGAGTCACGACGCCGCCGCCGGCGTTCGGCTTGTGCGTCGTCAGCGGCCGACTAGCGTCGTGGGCGTCACCCACGAACCTCAGGAGGCACCATGCCCACACGCTCAGCCCGCACCGCCTGGGACGGCGGATTCGAGGACGGCTCCGGCCAGGTCGAGCTCTCCAGCTCCGGTCTCGGAACGTTCGAGATGTCGTTCCCGAAGCGCTCGTCGGAGGACGGCGGAGGCGCCACCAATCCTGAGGAGCTGCTCGGCGCGGCTCACTCGTCCTGCTACTCGATGCAGCTCGCCGCGCTGATCGGACAGGCCGGCGGCACCGTGCACTCGATCGAGACGAAGGCCGACGTCTCGCTCGGTGAGGACCCGAACGGGGGCTTTCGGATCCACACCGTCGCGCTGACCGTCCGCGCCGAGGTCGAGGGACTCGACGACACGGCCTTCCAGGAGCAGGCCCAGGCCGCCAAGGAGAGCTGCCCGCTCAGCAAGGCGCTCGCCGGCGTCGACACGATCACCCTCGACGCCACCCTCGAGTCGGCCTGAACGAGCCGCCCCCGCCGAGCCCGTCCGCCTCGTGCGGGCGGGCTCGAGCACGTCACGACGCACCCTGCGCACCCTGCGCCGCTCGAGGTGGACCGACGGTGGAACACCAGTGTCCGGCCACCGTCCGACGAGCGTTCGGCACCGTCCGGCGACCCGCCGATGCCACCCCGCTCGGCGCATCGGCGGCGCGCTAGGCTGGTATCCGCACCGCGTCCGGGTGCGCAGGCGAAACTACGGAAGAGGCGATTCAGGCCGTGGCCGAGTCCTCACAGTCATCTCCCGACTTCGGAACCAACCAGTGGCTGGTCGAGGAGATGCACGAGCAGTACAAGTCCGACCCCGCGTCCGTCGACGCGTCGTGGAAGACATTCTTCGAGGAGGGTGATGGCGCCGCGCTGAACGGTGGCGCCTCCTCCAACGGAACCTCCACGAGGACTCAGGACCGACCTCCCGTCGAGAAGAAGACCGAGGACGCTCCGGGCACGGACGCTGCCCCCACCAAGAGCGAGCACGGGACGAAGCCGTCCTCCAGCGACGCCGGCCAGAAGGCTCCAAGCGCCGCGACGTCCAAGCCGGCGAAGAAGACCGAGGACGCCAAGAAGACCGAGGACAAGCCGGCTCGGCGCACCGCGTCGGAGAAGAGGGCGTCCGAGTCCGACCAGGACAAGCCCACCAGTCCCGGCGAGGTCGAGCGGATCACCCTCAAGGGCGCCCCGGCACGCACCGCCGCCAACATGGACGAGAGCCTCACCGTGCCGACCGCCACGAGCGTGCGCTCGGTGCCGGTCAAGCTGCTCTTCGACAACCGCATCGTCATCAACAACCACCTCGCCCGTGCCCGCGGTGGCAAGGTCTCCTTCACCCATCTCATCGGCTACGCCGTGGTCAAGGCGCTCGCCGCCATGCCGGAGATGAACACCGGCTACGACACCGACGAGAAGGGCAAGCCGGTCCAGCTGCAGCCCGAGCACGTCAACTTCGGCCTCGCCATCGACAGCAAGAACGCCAAGGGTGTCCGTCAGCTGCTCGTGCCGTCCATCAAGGCGGCCGAGACGCTCGGCTTCGCCGAGTTCTGGCAGGCCTACGAGGCCATGGTCAAGAAGGCCCGCGACGGCAAGCTCGAGGTCTCGGACTTCCTCGGCACCACCGTCAGCCTCACCAACCCCGGCGGCATCGGCACGAACCACTCGGTACCGCGGCTGATGAAGGGCCAGGGCGTCATCGTCGGCGTCGGCTCGATGGAGTACCCGCCGGAGTTCCAGGGTGCGTCCGACCACACCATCGCCAACCTCGCCGTCAGCCACGACGACCAGCTCCACCGCCAGTCCCGTGTGCTCGAGCTGATCCACGCCTTCCGGGTGCGCGGTCACCTGATCGCCGACACCAATCCGATCGAGTACAAGATTCGCACTCATCCAGATCTCTACACAGACTCTCACGGTATGACCCTCTGGGACAACCACCGCGAGTTCTCGACATGCTCCTTAGGCAAGG
>JBQGDU010000135.1:0-7790 GCA_052039245.1 Aeromicrobium sp.
CGGCTCATCCCGCTCACCGGTCTCACCACGCCGTTCATGGCCCAGGGCGGATCGTCGATCGTCATGAACTGGGCGATCATCGCCCTGCTGCTGCGGATCAGCGACCAGACCCGGCGCCCCGCGCCGGAGGTGGCGTCGTACGACCGTGACGAGGAGACCCAGGTGGTGAAGCTGCCGTGAACAAGCCGATCCGCAACCTCGCCGTCGCCGCGCTGGTGATGTTCATGGCGCTGCTCGTCAACGTCAACGTCGTGCAGTTCGTGCAGGCCGATGAGCTCAACGAGCGCAACGGGAACAAGCGCGTCATCGACGAGGAGTTCTCTCGCGACCGCGGCGCCATCCTCGTCGACGGCGAGCCCGTGGCCGAGAGCGTCGCGAGCGACGACCGCTACGTCTTCCAGCGGCGCTACCCCTCGGCCGAGCTCTACGCGCCGCTCACCGGCTACTTCTCCTACGTGTACGGGCGCGGTGCCCTGGAGTTCTCCCAGAACCGGGTGCTCGCCGGCACCGACAACCGGCTCTTCGTCAACCGCGTGGTCGACCTGCTCGCCAACAAGCAGCCCAAGGGCGGCAGTGTCGAGCTGACGATCGACCCCCTCGCCCAGCGCACCGCCGCGCAGGGGCTCGAGGCGCTCGGCGAGAACACCAAGGGAGCCGTCGTCGCGCTCGATCCCAAGACCGGCGCGGTGCTCGCCATGGTGACCCAGCCGTCCTACGACCCCAACCGTCTCGCGAGCCACGACTTCCCGGCGGTCAGCGAGGCCTACGACGAGCTCACGAACGATGAGAACCAGCCCATGCTGAACCGGGGTGCGCAGCAGACGCTGCCGCCCGGCTCGACGTTCAAGCTCGTCACCGCCGCAGCGGCGCTCGAGGAGCTCGACCTCGATCCCTCCGACGACGTCAAGGGCGGCGCGACGCTGTCGTTCCCCGGCATCGACTACACGCTGCCCAACGAGGGTGGCGGCAACTGCGGCGGCGACCCGATCAGCCTGCGTCGCGCCCTCGCCGTCTCCTGCAACGTCAGCTTCGGCGACCTCGCCGGCGACGTCGGGCAGGAGGCCCTCGCCGAGCAGGCCGCCAAGTTCGGCTTCGGGACCGACCCGCTCGTCGGGCTCGCCTCGAGCGAGAGCCGGTTCACCTCCGAGGGCACCGACCTCGAGGCCCCGCAGCTGGCCCAGACGGGCATCGGACAGTTCGAGGTGGCGGCCACCCCCTTGCAGATGGCGATGGTCACCGCCGGGGTCGCCAACGGCGGCGACGTCATGCGGCCCTACGTCGTCGACACCGTCCGCTCCCCGAACCTGCGCGTCCTGGAGCAGTCGACCCCCGAACGCCTCAGCACGGCGATGAGCGAGTCGAACGCCCGCAAGCTGATGAGCATGATGGTCAGCACCGTCACCGACGGCACCGCCGGCTCGGCGCGTATCCAGGGCGTCGACGTCGGCGCCAAGACCGGCACCGCCCAGTCCACGGCCGACCGGCCGCCCTATGCGTGGTTCGTCTCGGCCGCCCCGGCCGACGACCCCGAGGTCGCCGTCGCCGTCGTCGTGGAGTCCAGCGACACGGCCCGTTCAGAGATCGCCGGCGGTCGGCTCGCAGGACCCATCGCCCGTGACGTGATGCAGGCGGTGCTCGGCGAGTGAGCCCCCACCACAGACCCCACGCACCGGTCGTCGACGACCTCGATGCCCGCCTGACCCCCACTGATCAGGGAGACTGACACCATGACCGACTTCGGCGACGATCCCATCCGGCTCGGCGAGCGCTACGAGCTCGGAGGGCTGCTGGGCCGTGGCGGCATGGCCGACGTCCGCGTCGCGCGCGACCTGCGGCTCGGCCGCACGGTGGCCATCAAGCAGCTGCGCACCGACCTCGCCTCGGACGACACGTTCCAGGCCCGGTTCCGCCGTGAGGCGCAGTCCGCCGCCGCGCTGAACCACCCGGCGATCGTGGCCGTGTACGACACCGGCGAGTCCACCGACGCGCAGGGACATCACATCCCGTACATCGTCATGGAGTACGTGGAGGGCCAGACCCTGCGCGACGTCCTCAAGGACGACCGCAAGATCCTGCCCGAGCGTGCCCTGAGCATCGCAGCCGACGTGCTGAGCGCGCTGGACTACAGCCACCGCAGCGGCATCATCCACCGCGACATCAAGCCCGCCAACGTCATGCTGACGCCCACCGGCCAGGTCAAGGTGATGGACTTCGGCATCGCCCGGGCCATCGCCGACGCGTCGTCGGCCATGACCCAGACGGCCGCCGTCATCGGCACGGCGCAGTACCTCTCTCCCGAGCAGGCACGCGGCGAGACGGTCGACGCCCGGTCGGACATCTACTCCACGGGCTGCCTGCTGTACGAGCTGCTCACCGGCCGTCCGCCGTTCGTCGGCGACAGCCCGGTGTCCGTGGCGTACCAGCACGTGCGCGAGGAGCCCAAGCCGCCGTCACAGCTCAACCCCGACGTCACCGCCTCGGTCGACAACATCGTCGCCACGTCGCTCGCCAAGCGCACCGACGACCGCTACCAGAGCGCCGCGGACATGCGCCGCGACCTCGAGCGGGCCATCGAGGGCCAGTACGTCGACGCCCCCACGGCCGCCGCGACGCAGGTCGCCGGGGCCACGGCGGTCGCCCCGGCAGCGGCCGGCGGCGCGCACGCCGCCACCACCGATGAGGACGAGGAGGGTGAGGAGAAGAAGGGTCGCGCCAAGTGGTGGATCCTCGGCATCCTGGCCCTGCTCATCCTCGGCGCCATCGCCTACGCGGTCTTCCAGAACACCCGTCCGGACCCCACCCCGCAGGTCGACGTCCCGAACGTCGTCGGCGAGGAGGCGTCCTCGGCCCAACGACTGCTGGAACGCGAGGACTTCGAGGTCGAGACCGAGGAGCGTACCGACGCCGACGTCGAGGCGGGTCTGGTGATCGAGCAGACGCCCGAGGGTGAGAGCACCGCCGAGAAGGGCTCCACGGTGACCATCGTCGTCTCCACCGGCCCGGAGCAGGCCGAGGTCCCCAACGTCGTGAACCTGAGCTTCGACGAGGCGAAGTCCAACCTCGAGGGCCGCGGTCTGAAGGTCGAACGCGAGGAACGCGACAGCGACGAGTCCGAGAACACCGTCATCGCCACCAACCCGCCGGCCGGCACGGCCGTCGACGTCGGAGCGACGGTCACCGTCATCGTGTCCCAGGGACGGGTCGAGGTGCCCAACGTCGTCGGTCAGGACGAGGACGCCGCCCGGAAGGCCCTCGAGGACGCCGGGCTCGACGTCGAGGTCTCCGAGGACCCCAACGCCACGCAGCCCGAGGGTCAGGTCTCCCAGCAGTCGATCCCGCAGGGCCAGCGGGTCGCACGGGGAACCACCGTCACGATCACGGTGTCCACCAACACCGGCGACGACGACGAGGACGGCCCCGGAGGGGGCGGCGGGCCAGGCAACGGCAACGGCGACGACGCCGGCGACGGCGGGGACGACCTGCTGCCCTGAGCCGAGTCCACCGGCTCAGTCGTCGGAGGGGCGTGCGTCCCTCCGCAGCGCGGTGGCGTGGACGAGGCCGGTCGATCCGTCGTGGGCCGGAAGGGTCAGCTCCGCAGCGGAGTCGATGGTGAGTCCGAGACCGTACCGCTCGGCGTAGCGCTTGAAGTTGCTCACCTGCGCGGACGTGGAGAGCGAGAACGTCATCCCTCCCACGTCGCCGACCGCCGCGATCTCGTACGGCGGCGAGTAGGGCACTCCGTCGATCACGACCGTGCTGCCGACGCACGTGATGCTCGACGTCGCGATGATGCGCTGGCCCTGCAGGCTGACCGCCTCGGCCCCGCCGGACCACAGGGCGTTCACGAAGGCACGGATGTCCTGCTCGTGCACCACCAGGAGGTTGGGATCGACACCCTCGGGGTCGGCCCCCCGGGGCGCGTCGTCCAAGGTGACGCGCACCCCCGGGCCCGTGGACTCGCTGAACCCGGACAGGGCGCCCAGCGAGGCGATGCGACCTCGCAGGTCGGTGAGTCCCTCCGTGGTCGGCGCCGCGTCGGTGAGTCGCTCGATCTCATCGACCAGGTCCGCGGCCTGGCGGCGCTGCTCCTCGACGATCCGCGCCCGGTCCTCCACCACGGAGCCGAGGTCCTGCCCCGAGGGACGCAGGTCCGACCCCTTCGACGTGACGGCGGAGGAGGCGAAGAGCACGCCCGCGGCGAGGCAGACGCCGAACACGCCGACGCGCCGCGTCGTCCGGCGTGCCGTCCCGCGACGGTCCGTCGCCTCCTCGGCCATCTGGTCACTCCACTCCATCGGGCTGCGACTACGCTAGCCCAGGACCGCGTGTCCCGTCCGTCCCCCGTCGTCGTCGAAAGAGTTGTCGTGGCCAAGAAGTCCCCTCCCCGCGAGAAGTCGTCGGTCCGTGGCGGCTGGCTGCACCCGGCCGCGCTCCTGCTCCTGGTCCTGGCGATCTGCTGGGCCGTGGCCACGTACTTCGCCACGACCGACGCCGACTTCCCTCGCGTCGGCGCGGTGCCCGGCGTCGTCAAGCTCGGTGCCTGGAACTACGCCGTCGCCGCAGCACTCGCCTTCGCGGCGATGTGGATCGCCGACCGGACGCGCCCGGAGCCGCCGCCTCGCGAACCAGGCGCCGTGGGCAACCGTTGGGCCGCCCCCGCGATGCTGACCTCGGCCGTCATCGGGCTGATCTGGATCGTCGTGTTCTACACGATCCAGCAGACGGACGTCGTCATCCCGTTGTACAGCGACCTCGGCAACTGGAACATCGTCATCGGCATGGGCTTCATCTGTGCGGCCTTCGGCTTCGCGATGAAGTGGGAGTGATCGAACGAATCACACCGGTGTTGTTCACAGTTGTGGAAAGCGCTGTGCACAGTGGTGCTGATGTGGCTCAGGTCACGCCGTCCGACCCTCGATGGGTCAGACCAGGGTGGCGGTCCGCAGCGCCACGGCGGCGACCGCGGCGAGCCAGACCCCTGCCAGGACGACGACCTGGACGAGTGTCCTTCGCTGCCTCGGAGGCAACGCCACGGCCAGCCCGAGCACGAGGCCGGCGACGAACCCGCCGAGATGCCCCTGCCAGCTGATGTTCCCCTGCGTGCTGATGAGGGCGTTGATCGCCAGCAGCACCAGCAGCGCCCGCACGTCCTGCTTGCGGTGCACGAGCAGCACGAGGGCAAGGCCGAAGAGTCCGAACACGGCCCCGGAGGCACCGACCGTGAACCCGCGCGGGTCGGACAGCCAGTAGACGAAGACCGACGCGACGACCGCCATCGTGACGTAGGCGACGATGAACCGTCGGGTCCCTAGCGCCTCCTCCACGAACGGGCCGAAGAGGTACAGCGCGTACATGTTGAATGCGATGTGCAGGATGCTGGCGTGCAGGAAGGCCGACGTGAGCAGCCGCCAGTACCCGCCCTCCACGACTCCCGGATAGACCGTCCCGGCGTCCAGGACGTCGTAGGCGGACATGACCCCGGCAGCGGAGATGACGTCGACGCGCGCGAGGTCGGTGAGCACGAAGACCACGACGTTGATCACGATGAGCGCGAGCGAGACCTGACCCGCGCGCGCCGGGACCGCGCCGCCCGACAACGTCCTGGCCGACCGCACCGACTTCTGTCCCGAGGCGATGCACTCCGGGCACTGGAAACCGACCGAGGCCTCCCGCATGCAGTCAGGACAGATCTGCCGCTCGCACCGCTGGCAGGAGATGTACGCCGGCCGGTCGGTGTGGCGGTAGCACCGGTGGGCCGGGGGCACCGGCTGGCTCACGTCAGGCCGGGTCGGGCCCTGAGATCGTCACCTTCTCGATGACGACCGGCTCGAGCGGCCGGTCGAAGTTGTCCGTGGCCACTGCGGCGATCGCGTCGACGACGGCCTTGCTCGCCTCGTCGACGACCTCGCCGAAGATCGTGTGCTTGCGGTTCAGCCAGTCGGTGGGGACGACGGTGATGAAGAACTGCGACCCGTTCGTGCCGGGGCCGGCGTTGGCCATCGCGAGCAGGTAGGGGCGGTCGAAGCGCAGGTCCGGGTGGAACTCGTCCTCGAAGGTGTACCCGGGCCCGCCGGTTCCGTTGCCGAGCGGGTCGCCGCCCTGCAGCATGAAGTTGGGGATGATGCGGTGGAACGGGAGGCCGTCGTAGAACGGCCGCGTGGCGACCTTGCCGTCGGCGGGGTCGAGCCACTCCTTGGTGCCCTTGGCCAGCCCGACGAAGTTCTCGACGGTCCTGGGGGCGTGGTCAGGGAACAGACGCACCTCGATATCACCGTGGTTCGTGGTCAAGGTTGCGGTCAGGGGGGCCACTGTCGTCCTCTCGTCGGCGGGTGCCTCAATCCTCCCACGAGCGGCCAACGTGGCCGAACCGACGCACCGGCCGTGGACGCCCGGACGGATGCCCTACCGTGAGCGCATGCGCGACCACCCGATCCGGTTCCTGATGATCGCCCTGCTCCTCGTTCTCGGCGTCGGGGCGTACCGACTCGCCACCGCCGACGAGGGCGGCGTCTACGACCCCGAGGTCGCCTGATGGAGCCCGGCGACCTGCCGGTGCGCCTGGGCCGGGACGACGCCGGCGTCGCGACACTGACGTTCGCCGACCCGCCGGTCAACCTGTACTCGCTGGAGCTGCACGACTCGTTCGACCGGGTCCTCGACGCCGTCGACGCCGATCCGCCTCGTGTGCTGGTGGTGCGCGCCGAGGGCAAGGTCGTCTCCGGCGGCGTGGACGTCGCGCAGTTCCACGCGCAGCCCACCCGCGCGGAAACGAAGACGCTCTACGACCGGATGCTCGAGCTGCCCGAGCGGTTCGCGGCCCTGGAGGAGCCGACGATCTTCGTCGCGCACGGACTCACCCTCACGTGGGCGCTCGAGGTCGCCCTGGCGTGCGACCTGCTGCTCGCGTCGCAGAAGGCGCGGTTCGGGCTCGTGGAGCGGGTCATCGGGCTCACCCCGACCATGGGCGGGACCCAGCGGCTCGCCCAGCGGGCCGGGGTCGCGCGGGCCAAGGAGGTCGTGTTCACCGGCGAGCTGTTCGACGCCGCCACGTTCGAGCGCTGGGGGGTCCTGAACCGCGTCGTCGCACCGGAGGACCTGGACGAGGCCGTCGCGACGCTCGCCGGGTCGCTGGCCGTGGGGCCGACGCGCGCGTTCGGGGCAGCCAAGGAGATCCTGCGCGTCCTGGAGTCCGACGGACTGACGTCGGCCAACGCCGCCACGACCGAGATCGCGTCGGCCCTGTTCGAGACCGAGGACCTGCGGCACGGCATGGCGTCGTTCCTGCGGGACGGCCCCGGCAGGGCCACCTTCCACGGCCGCTGACGCTCAGGTCCGGGAGGCCGTGACCTCGTCCTCCTGCAGGCGGTGCGTCGCGCGGCGCTCGCCCCAGAAGCTCAGGAGGGGCACGGTGGCCAGCAGCATCGTGGCGATCGTGAAGCCCGGCGTCCAGCGGTGCCGTCGCGACAGCACCGCGATGATCACCAGCAGCACCATGAACAGGAAGCCGTGGACCTGGTCGATCACCAGGAACGTGTCCTGGTGACGGTGCCAGAACGACCCGGGCTCGGTGGCGAGCTTTCCGAAGAACCCGGCGAAGACGACGATCAGGTTGATGCCCACGATCCAGGCGAGGACGCGGTAGGCGACGGCGGTCTTGCTCACCCGCACAGGCTAGCGACCGTCTCCACGTCGCCGACACCGGTCGACCCCGGCCGCGTGGTTTACAGGTTTAGTGGGGCTGCGGGCACTTCACCGGGGCGATATTCGCGGGGTACTGCAGGGTGTACCGC
>JBQGDU010000136.1:0-3862 GCA_052039245.1 Aeromicrobium sp.
AACGCGAGGGACAGCGCCGCGAGCGCGAACGCCACGAGCTTCACGACGGCGATCCGCGCGCCGAAGAACTCGATGCTCGCGCCCGAGTACGGGAGCTGGATGCGCCGCTGCGTGCCGCTCCAGACGAAGCCGATCATGTCCTCGATGAAGAGCGCGACGGCGAACGTGAGGAGGACGGACATCATCGTGAGCGTCGCGGGCCGCAGGCGCGTGATGAGCAGGCGCTGCATGCCCACGCCGACGAGGAAGAACAGCGGCACCGTGATCGCGAGCGACAGGAGCGGGTCCATCCCGGTCTGCTGGTTGAAGAACCAGGCGAGGTACGCGGCGAGGATGAGGAACGCCGAGTGGGCGATCATCACGACGCGCATCACGCCGAAGTACAGGGTGAGGCCCGCTGCCAGGAGGGCGTAGAGCCCTCCCAGCAGCACGCCGAGCACGAGGCTCTGGAAGAGCAGGGTTCCCGTCACGAGGCGATCACCAGGCCGGCTTGGGGAAGACGAACTCGGCTTCCTTGGCGTCCTGCGGCAGGACGATCTGGATCTCGCCGTCCACGTACTGCTGGATCAGGTGGGCACCCTGAGGACGGCCTTCGGCGTCCCAGGACAGCGGCCCGACGACGGTCTGGACCTCGTTGTCGCGCAACCAGTCGATGAGCTGCTGCTGGCACTCCTGGTCCGGGGAGGCGCACTCGACGGCCTCGACCGCGGCCGCCACGACCTGGCCGGTGGTCCATGCGTTGGCCTCGTCCTCGTTCGGTGGGGCGTCGTGGATGTTCTCGTAGAACTCGACGAACTCGGCGTTGGTGTCCCACTCGGCCTCCGGGGTGTACCCGGTCGGGCTGATGATCCCCTCGGTCTGGTCGCCGACGGCCTCCGGGACCTCCGGGTTGGTCGGCGCCGTGGAGAACGTGGCCATCCGGGGCTGGTAGTCGAGCTGGCGGAGCGCGACGATCAGGTTCACGGCGTCCTGGTACTGCGTGCCGCCGACCACGATGTCGGCGTCGGCGTCGGCGATCTTGTTGGCGATGGAGCTGAAGTCCGTCGTGTTGGGCGGGTAGACCTCGTTGACGACGGTCTCGACGCCCATCTCCTCCAGCCGGTCCTTGAGGCCGTAGGCCGTGCCCTGGGCGAACGGATCGTCCATCGAGGCGTAGGCGGCGGTCTTCGGGCGCTCGTCCTCGGGGAGGGCCTCGATGTAGTCGGCGAGGTAGTCGTAGTGGTCCTGGGCGACGGCCGGAGCGGCGTAGAAGAGGTTGTCGAAGCCCTGGGTGAAGACCTCCTCCGCGGCGCCCGCAGGTTCCACGAACAGGAATCCGTAGTCCTGCGCCACCTGGGCCGCAGGCACCACCAGACGGGTCGAGAAGGGGCCGAAGATCAGGTCGACACCGTCCTGGTTGATGAGCTTCTCGTAGTCCGAGGCCACCCGGTCGGCGTTCGACTGGTCGTCGAGGATCTTGAGCTCGACCTCACGACCGAGCAGCCCACCGTTCTCGTTCACGTACTCCGCCCACGCCTCGTAGCCGCGCTGGACACCCTTGCCGGGCTCGGAGAAGTCTCCGGTGAGCGGCAGGGAGATCCCGATGACGATGGGATCGTCGGAGTCCCCACCACCTCCGCCACTCCCGCCGCTCAGGCAGCCGGCCAACGTCGCGGCGGCGAGGCCGGCGGTCGCGACGGCGGCGATCCGACGCCGTGCGCCGAGACGTCGGGCCCCGGTCCACCAGGCGGGGGAGGGGGTCTTCGTGGGGTGGGACATCTGTGCTCCTCGGGGTCGGTCGACGGGTGAGCGGGGGTTCACCGGGTGAGGGTCGACGGTTCCTGCCATTGCTGCGCCGGTCCGCACGGGTCGCCGTAGAGTGGGACCGATGGACGTAAGCGCTTTCGTAAGCGTTTGCGCTACGGTAGTCCGTGACCCCGGTCACGTGTCAAGGGTCACAACGAAGATCGTCGCGAGGAGAAGTCGATGGCAGCAGCGCCAGGGGTCTTGAGGCTGCAGGACGTGGCGGAGCGAGCCGGGGTGTCCATCGCCACGGCCTCCAGGTCGCTGTCCGGCCGTGAAGGCGTCAGCGAGAGCGTCGCGGAACGCGTCCGCTCGGTGGCGAACGAGCTGGGCTACGTCGCCCACGTCCACGCGAGGTCCCTCGCCGGCGGCGCCCTGACGTCGGTCGGACTCGTCGTCCACGAGATCGGGGACCCGTACTTCGCCGAGATCGCCACCGGTGTCATGCGGGTCGGCGCGAGCAAGGGACTGACCGTGCAGGTGTGCCACACGGGGCGGGACCCGGAGCAGGAGCTGGTCCAGCTCCGTCAGCTCGTCGCGCAACGCGTCGGAGGCATCGTCATCGCCGGTTCGGGCTTCGTCGACCCCGCGATGCAGGCGGATGCGAAGCGCGACCTGAAGGTCTACCGGGCGGGGGGTGGGCGGGTGGCGGTGATCGGCCGTCACCACCTCGGTGTGGACGCCGTGCTGCCGGACAACGTGGGCGGTGGTCGCTCGGCCACCGAGCACGTCCTCGCACTCGGACATCGACGCATCGCGTTCGCCACCGGGTCGCGGGAGCTCACGACGGTCGCTGACCGCCTCGCCGGCGCCCAGGACGCGCTGGCCGCGGCGGGTCTCGACCTGCGATCCCTGCCCGTGGTGGAGGCGGCCTTCACCCGTGAGGGGGGCAAGCAGGCCGCACATCGCATCGCGGACGAGCACCCCGACGTCACGGCGATCGTGGCCCTCAACGACGACATGGCGATCGGCGTCCTCTCTGCCCTGCGCTCGCGCGGGGTGCGGGTCCCCGAGGACGTCTCGGTGGTCGGCTTCGACGACATCGACGTCGCCGGTGACCTCGCGCCGTCACTGACGACAGTGCGCCTGCCGATGGTGGAGATGGGGGAGATGGCTCTGTCGCTCGCGCTGCTGGAACCCACGTCGCGTCCGCGGCGACGCACGACGGGGCACGAGCTGGTGGTCCGCGACTCCACGGCGGCGCCGACGCCCTGATGTGGGGCCGAGGCGTCTCGATCCGACGGTCCACCCGTCGCCCCCGCCCGACACCTCTCCCGTCCCCTGACACCTGTGCCGTGCCACAGTGGCGAGACGGCGAAGGGGACGAGACGACGAAGGGGACCCGATGAACGCACCGGACGACACCGCAGGACGGACCTATCCGCTGTGGGAGCTGCAGCGCTCCCTCGTGCAGGACCACGTCCTGACCGACCTCACCCACGCCTTCTTCCCGGGGATGCCGCACTTCCCGGCGTTCCCTGACGAGGAACGCGCGCAGGTCTTCGAGGTCGAGGCCGACGGGTTCGCGGTCCACCGTCACACCATCGTCGGACAGTGGGGCACCCACGTCGATCCTCCCTCGCACTTCGTGGACGGGGCACGGACCCTCGATGAGATCCCGGTGGAGCAGATGATCCTCCCGCTCGTGGTGCTCGACATCTCCGAGACCGTGGCCCACGACCCCGACGCCACCGTGACCTCGGACGTCGTGCAGTCGTGGGAGCAGCGCAACGGCAGGATCCCCGCCGGAGCGTTCGTCGCCCTGCGGACGGACTGGTCCCGGCGCTGGCCCGATCCCGTCGCGATGGCCGGGCTCGACCCGGATCAGCTGCCGCACTATCCCGGGTGGTCCCGTGAGGTGCTGGAGATGCTGGTGGAGGAGCGCGAGATCCAGGCAGTCGGCCATGAGACGACGGACACCGACCCCGCCACGCACACCAACGCCGGCGACTACGGACTCGAGCTCTACCTCCTGCAGCAGGACCGGTGGCAGATCGAGCTGATGACTGACCTGCACCGTGTGCCCGAAGCCGGCGCGATCATCGTGGCGTCCTGGCCGAAGCCCCGCGGTGGTTCCGGG